>JBMLPO010000275.1:0-1232 GCA_049242065.1 Bacteroidia bacterium | reverse complement strand
GTAGTTTTGGTAAAAGCTCAGTAGGTTTATATACCGGGGTTAGAACAATTTCTGCATCTTATGGCTTATCTCCCGAATTGGCTACTTTTCTATTAAAAGGAAATCGTACAAATGATTTGTTCGGAAAAACAATGTCGATGGATGGAAGCCGCTCTGGAAATCTAGCTTTTTATGATATCGCTGGAAATTATTCAACAATTGTAAAGGAGTCACAACGATATGCTCATAGACTTGGTTTTAATGCGCATTTGTTATTAGGGATTAACTCTGTTTACTGGGCCGATAATGGCACAAACTGGACTTTTGGTACAGACTCTGTTGTTTATTTCGAACAAGGTTCATTCAATTTTGGATATGCTGCAACAAATTCCAAATACGTGAGTGAGTTGATGAAATTAAGAGGAACAGGTTTTTCAGGTGATATTGGTTATACCATCATCAGAAAAAGAAAAGGAATCCGCTCTACAAATGCACAATGTCCAAATATTGCAGGTGGTGGACGAGTTAGACAATTTCAAACTTATCGTTGGAAATTAGGTGTTTCTGTTATGGATATTGGATTCATCAACTTTAAAACACAAACAGTAAATACTGATTATAAAAATGTATTTGGTGGTATTGATAGTTTAATTGATGAGGCTTATAAAGGAGTTTTTGCTTTAGATAGAGCATTAAGATTTGGTTTTACCGGAAATCCAGGAGTAGGTTTTACTCAAACCGATAACTTTACCCATTATATGCCTACAAGAGTAAATGTTCAATTCGATTATAACTGGAAAGATATGTGGTTTTTGAGTTTTACAGCTTCTCAACGTGTTGTAATTAATTCGAATTTATCAAATAGAGCTCCGAACATTACCAGTGTTGCAATACGTCACGAAAACGCTAAACAAGAATGGTCGGTGCCAATTAGTTTAATCGAATACCAATACCCAATTGTTGGTTTCCATTATAGATATGGTCCATTTTTTATTGGAACCAACCATGCACTTGAAATGATTGGTTTAAGAAAAATCAGAGGAGTTGATATGTATTTGGGATTGAAGTTTAATATCTCTCATATCAGAGGATACTAAATCATAATGAATAAAACGTATTCATAAAAAAAGAGGTTCTCAATGGAACCTCTTTTTTTATGCTTAAATAGTTTATTACTTCAACAAGTGCCACAAGCTATCCATATAACTTGCATCTTTAATTTTATCTTCTGCTTTTTCAGCTATAATCTTTTC
>JBMLPO010000274.1:0-1740 GCA_049242065.1 Bacteroidia bacterium | reverse complement strand
AATTTAGGCAGAAAAGGTTTAGTTGCAAATAATACCTATTCAACAAACACTGCGATTTATCATTATTTTGGAAACACCATAACAGCTAACTTAGATATTGTAAATAATTCATTTAGTATGGGAGCAGGTTATTTGTATATCGCTTCAACTGGTTTGAACAATCTTAGAATATTAAATAATGTGATTTTCGGAACTGGAACTTATAGTTACTATTGGTCTGCTGCACCTTCAGGATTAGCTACATCAGATTACAATAATATTTTTAGTTCTGGATCTACTACACCAATTTATGCTGTAGCGGCAAGAAATCTTCAAACATTTAGATCTACTTATTTTAAGGATTTGAATTCAGTTTCTTACAGACCAGGTTACACGTCAAATACTAATTTAGTTCCAAATGTTAATGACTCTGCTGTTTGGAGTATCAATGGACGTGGTACTTTTGTTCCTGAAGTGGTAACAGACATCAATAATGTTGCAAGACCAATTGTTCCTTCTGCTGGTGTTCCTGATATTGGTGCTTTCCAATTCACACCATTATCAATGCCGCCAATATGTACAGCCGTTCCTGCAACACCTGTGGCCGGCGGAACTCAAGTTTTCTTATTTGCCCAAGATACTGTTGCAAGAATCACTTGGGATGCATTAACAACTCCTCCTGCATCCGTTATTGCTAGAGCATATTCTGGCACTGTTCCTCCTTCAATTGCACCAGCAACTGATTATATGTATTACTATGCCAACATTTCGGCACCTTCTGGTACATATTTATATGATATGAATTTACATTACAAGCCAGAATGGATGGGTACCATTGCAAATAAAACTGATTTAAGACTAGCAAAATTTGATAATGGAACTGGTTGGGTGGCCTATTCTGGTGCTTTAAGTTCAGTTGATACATTAAGGGGCGTAATAAGTTCTTTAGGATTGACAACCTTCTCTTTATTCACTGGTTCAAATGATAATTCTCCATTACCAGTGACTTTAGTGAAATTCAATGGTCAAAAAGTAGATGTTTCTACCCACTTATCTTGGTCTACAGTATCTGAGAAAAACAGCAGTGTTTTCAATATCGAAAGATCATTTGATGCTAAAGAATTTGAAACAATTGGTGGTATGGATGCAAGAGGTAATAGTAACTCATTAGTAAATTATACCTTCAATGATGAAACAGCGTTTATCAGTAGTCCTGAAGTAGTTTATTACAGATTGAAAATGATCGACCGTGATGGAAGTTTTGAATACTCAAAAACCATTGCTGTAAGAGCAGAGGATGAAAATAAATCTCCTGAAATAAAAGTTTATCCAAATCCTTTCAAATCTGAAATAATAGTAGAAAACATTCCTACTGAAGCCAAAGAAATCAAAGTAATGGATATCAGTGGAAGAGTTGTTTTCACACAAAAAATCACGAATTTGGAAGGAACAATTCAATTAAATTTACCTTCGAATCTTGAAAATGGTATCTACTTTATGATGTTTGAAGGTTCTAGTAAGGAACTAATCAAGCTGATTAAGAATTAAATTTAAATAATTTAATAGGAGAGGGGCTCGAATTTTCGAGCCCCTTTTTTATTATAATAGTCTGATAAATAGTATCATTAGGATAGATTGTAGATTGATTTATTAGAGTTTTTTATACAAATAATTCAAAATCAATTTGTTTATACTGAAAACTTGCTTATGTTTGCAGCCCTTTAAGGGAAAACATTAGATAAGACTGATGGTTAAAGTTAG
>JBMLPO010000273.1:0-2617 GCA_049242065.1 Bacteroidia bacterium | reverse complement strand
AATTTTCTCCATTGTGTTCCCCAAATGCATAAATTGTTCGGTGGATTGATATTGTAGTAGTAATCGTTTTCTCCTTCATGATTTCCTAAACAAACGTAGAAGGGAATGGAATGACAAATTTTACCAAGAAAGGGTCTATAATCTCTGTGCAAGGAATCTAATGCTCCAGAGCTGATGGTAAATGGTTCGTGATCATCACCAAATATATCCCCCAAAGAAAGCATAAAATCGGGTTTATCGGCTGCTTGATTGGCAAGTGTAATTTCATATAAACTTCTCACTCCTTTTTTGTCGTATAAGTGCTCATCCGATTCAATTGTAAAGCTAAATGTGCTTTCAGGTGATCTTTGTGTATGAAATGAAAACTCATCGCTTGTGAGAAAGTTAGGATTGTTTAAGCTTTTATATTTTAGATGATAATAATACTTCTTGTTGGATTGTAAATTATCTATTTCAACCTCAATGGGTGAATTAGGTTGGGCATGTATTGTACTTGTATTTTGAGAATAAACCCCCGATTCAATTCCGTATTCTAAATAAAAATCAGCCTCTTGCTCAAACATGATACTAGCTGTTATGGATGTATTACTTGGCCTTCCTAATAATATATTGGGGCTTTGTGCATTCAGTTTATTGGAACTTAAACCAATTAAAAACATAAATAAATACAGCATAAAGTAGAAAATGCTGCTCATAAAATTCTTCTTGCAGGGGTGCATTATTTCAGTATTAGAATTCTTTAGATTCTAAATTCTTAAGAAGGTTTAATTTTAAAACTAAAAAAGTTTATATCTTCTTTGAATGCTATTGTTTTGAAGATTTAATTCAAATAATAGCAGTAATAATGACGAATTCAATTAGAGTAGGAGAGGCGAGTTTACTCGAATAAAATAATGAATTATTGAATTTATTTCGATGCTTAATATCTTGAAATCAATCGAGTCATCATTAAGAGATTTGTTATTTTTTATTTTGTACTACCTACAACCCCCATTAAAACTCAAACTTCATTCCACCTGTTGGAAATATGGCTAGACCATCATAGTAATTTTGTCCTGTTAGGTAATTAAAGCTTTCACTGTTGGCGATTTGCTTATTCATTACATTTACAATATCAAAGAAGATGCTCATACTAGATGTCTTGAATGTAAAATGATAATTGGCTCTTATATCCAAACTACTAAAATTGGGTAACCTAAGTTGATTCCTGCCAATGAGTTCTTTGGAGTACCTCATGCTATTTGCATCATTGAGTACATTTTCATGAATCCGATAATTGTCTTTTGGTCTTCCTGTTGCATACCGATAACGAAAAGAAAACGACCATTTTTTATTAGCTTTATAACTCAACATCATGTTCAATTGATGGGGTTGACTAAAAGCAAAATTGTATTCTCCAATTCCATCATGGTCATTTCGCTTGATTTCAATCCATGAATAGCCAAATTGTCCATGTAGTTTGTCTAATAAGCGCTTGGTTAAATTGATATCAATACCTTGTCCCCAACCTGTTCCATTATTGTTTTTAAACACAGTACCATTTACGGGGCTAACAACCAATTGATCGAGTGATTTATACCAAGCTTCCGCAGTAAATTTTAAATCGGGACGTATATACAACCTATAACCGATAATGTATTGTGTCACTTCTTCCATTTTTAATAGATTTCCCTTGGGCTGATCTGCAATGTCTGAATAGACAGGGTCTTGGTAATAATGTCCGTAAGCAAAATTGAGGCTATTCTTTTCATCAATATAATAACTACCACTGAATCTTGGAGCAAGAACATGTTGTTGAGAAAAGCCAGTATAATCGTATCGCAAGCCTGCATTCAGTGATATCTTTTTTCCAATCAAGATAGCGTAATTCGCAAATCCCGATAGGTTCCAATTGATAGCATTCAAATTGGCATTGACCAATTGAGGAAAAACTACTTGGAACTTTTGATTTGGATTCATCAAATCACTGCTGCGGTAAACATAATTGGTATCATTTTTACTAAAATTTCTATCATTAAATAATTGCAAAACATCTGCTTCTATTCCCATAGATAATTTGTGTTTGCTATTGAATGTAATGGTTTGTAATAAGCGGTATCCTAATTTGTTTTCTGCATAATTTTGAGTCTGTATGCTCGATTCATAAGGAATAAGCCCTTGACTTAAATTGCTCATTGAATCCAGATTGGGATAGGCTTTGCCAACATTTACTTTGGAGTGATATCCTGTATAATACAGAATGTTTTTTATAGTACTTTTCCTACTCACTATTGTTCTTAAATTAAAACCTACTGTTATTTTGTTTCTTTTAAAATCGGGTAAATACAATAGGTTTAATTTTTTATCAGCATATACATTGTTTATATCTCTTACAAAACTTTCAGGACCAAGCATCGCTAAAATGGATAACTTGTTTTTAGGATTCAATTGAGTGCTGCTTTTCAAAATCAAATCGCCATAAATGGGAAGGCCGATATCTTGAAGGCCAATTACATGAACCAATCCCAAAAAGTTTTGGTAACGCGCAGAAACAAATAAGTTTGTGTTTTTATGAAGCTTTGAAGGTCCATCATAATTCACTGTGAAACCTAACAAATCTATCTGTCCATCTACAATT
>JBMLPO010000272.1:0-2512 GCA_049242065.1 Bacteroidia bacterium | reverse complement strand
CATCCGCCCCCGATTGGTTTGAAGTACAATACAAAAATGAATGGGTTGCCTATGATTTATCAGCAAAAATGGTGTTTAGAAAAACCGATATAGATTCCTTTAAGATCAATAGAACCATTAAGCCATTTCATAATGGAATTCAATCAATTTGGTATGATATGATTAGCTATTCAATACAGATTGATGATAAGAAAAAAGGAAAAACAGAACCATTTCCTGTCAACTCAAATGGTTATTTTTCTTGTGGTGATTTGTTTAAAGATCAAGACAATTACTTGGTTTTCGGAACCAATTCCAATTCAATAATTTTATATAGAATCAAATAAAATCTTGAAAAGCTGGGTATACATTCAAAGTGTTTTGTTTGCCCTTTTGGGAATAGGATTGGTTTATTTAACCTTTTCAAAAGTGTCCTTTCAAGAACTTATAGAGGTTATTAAAACTGGAAATTTTTGGGTTTTGATTCCTGTATTTTTTGTTTCAATTTCAGTTGTATTTCTAAGAGTTTGGCGCTGGAGTTTGCTTTACAAACATGGGGGATTACCTATAAAAGCTAATGCACTATTTTTCTCATTGAATATTGGGTACCTCGTCAATTTTGCTGTGCCAAGATTGGGTGAAATAACTAGGGCACTGATATTAAAAAAGAGTGATGATGTGCCCATCAACCAATCTATTTCTACCATAGTTTTTGAACGATTGGCTGATATGTTAGCCTTATTTTTAGTAGTATTAAGTGCATTTGTTTTTGAATTGATTTTTGGAAATGGATTATTGAGTCATTTTACTAAAGACATGGATTTACATCCAGGTTCAAAATTGATTTTTTTGTTATTGGCATTATTGATAGGCATTTTGTTTTTGTACTTGATCTATCGTTTTAGAAGTAAGTTTGGGTTTTGGTTTAGTGAATTGATGGAGAATTTTCTTCACTTGTTTACCATTCCCGAAAGATTCAGTTTTATACTTAGTACCTTTTTAATTTGGTTTGGCTTTTATTTAATGACCTATTTGTGGGTTTTTATGTTTCCCGCCTCAGCCAACCTAGGAATGTATCCATGCTTCCAAGTAATGGTGCTGGGAGTTATTGCTAGAACATTACCAATTCAAGCTGGTTCGGCAGGGGCCTACCATTACGTGGTGAGTACAGCTTTTATTTTGCTGGGAACCGACCAAAATACAGCAGGAGCTTTGGCCTTAGTTATTCATGGCTTTCAGTCTATTTTAACCTTGCTATTGGGATTAATCTCCTACATTTGCTTTTTATATTTGGGTTCTAAAAAATGAAAAAACTTAGTTTAATTCTACTGCTAAACCTGTTCATTTATCAGGCTTATTGTCAATTTCCAAAATTGGGGAATGATTCAACTTTGGATATTGCAACCTGGAACCTAGAATGGTTTGGGGACGCCACTTCAGGCAATGGCCCCGCTGATGAAGTTACTCAATTTAACAATGTAAAAAACCTATTGAATCAAACCGAATTTGATATAATAGGTGTTCAGGAAATGAGTAATGATGTGGCTTATGCCAATTTAAGCACAGCATTGGCAACAAAATATGATACCTATATTTCTGATATCACACAAACCCAAAAGATGGCAATCTATTGGAGAAAATCCATGTTTAGTTTGATTCCATTTTTAACTCAATCTATTATCACCAATCAAAATTATGCATTTGCCTCTAGGCCACCTTTACAAGTAGCTTTGCAAACAATAGGTGGTAGTAAAACTGATACCTTGTTTGTTATTGTAGTGCACATGAAAGCTTTTGCTGACCAAAGCTCTTATGATAGAAGGTCTAATGCTGCCATATATCTAAAATCGTATGTTGAAACCAATTTAATTGGTAAAAAATGGCTGGTGGTAGGGGATTGGAACGATGATTTAAATGGATCGACATTTAATTCAAATCCATCTCCATACAAAAATTTCCTCGATGCCAAATACGTTTTTCCAAGCAAAGAATTAACCGATGCAGGAAAAAAATCATATGCCTTTAGCTCGGTCATGCTCGACCATATACTTCAATCTAAAACGCTCGATTCATTTTATTATACTGGATCTGCAAAGGTTTTTGATAATGCTTCTAGCTATGTGACTAATTTTTCTAATAATACCAGCGATCATTTTCCGGTTTACGCCAACTATAATTGGGCTAAATTAACTACCAGAATCATACCAACTGGATTGGTAAATGTTTCAGGTATGAATCATGTACAAGTATATCCAAATCCTTTTGTAAACAAGCTAAAAGTGGAGTGCGACCAAAGAATTGAAAGACTTGTTTTATATGATATTGAAATGAAAAAATTGAAAGAAGTGGCATTTGATGAAATAGAAACTTCGGAACTAAAAACAGGCATCTACTTTCTAGAAATAAGCGGAGAGAATGGTTCCGAATTCAGAAGAGTTTTGAAAAACGAGTAGTTGATTTTCACATTTCTTTTTGCGAATTGTTAGTATTTTAGTTTGGTGACTTTTTTGAAAAGGCCTAATTTTGCCCAAAT
>JBMLPO010000271.1:0-17077 GCA_049242065.1 Bacteroidia bacterium | reverse complement strand
ACCAATTGGATGAAACTTTATCTGTTGATTCAAGCTATTATTCAAACAGGATTTTCAAAACCAAATCAAACGAAGTTGGCTCTTGGACTGGTAAATTTAATTTAAAGGATACGCTAAAACTAAAATTAGGAAGTGAAACATTTGTTTTGGCTCCCCATATCCGCATTAAAATGAACTCAACCTTTGAAGACCTTCTTTTTGGGGGTGAAGCAAGGGGTGATTTTGTAAGTACTTCTACTTTTAAAAATGCCTTTAAGGGACTAGTGGTAGTTGATGAAACCAATTTAGGTGGTTCAACTGGAGGAATCGTTTATATTAGAACAAGTTCTGATATTACTGCTTTAACAGCCTATTACAAAGATTCACTAGCTGCAGATTTTCCTGTTATTCCAGGTAATGAGGTTTCAGCAAATAGCATTCAACATACTTTTCGACCAACAAATTTCTTTCAAAACAATTTTCAAGGAACACACAGAGACTCATTATATGTGCAGGGATTAGCTGGTACGAAAGTGAGAATTGAATTACCCAATAGTTTCTTTAGAGACAATCAAAACAAAGCTATTAATGGGGCTGAAATTGTGTTCAGTGTTTTAGAAGGAACTTATGATGCAAAGTTTCCGGTTCCTACAAAACTACAGCTGGTAGGTTCAGATTCATTAGGAGTAAATATTTTCATAAAAGATTTAGCTCTAGAAAGTGCTTCCTATTATGGAGGAGCCTATAATTCAACCTATAAGGAATATCGCTTTAATATTGCGCGACATATTCAGCATTTATTAAATGAATACAAAGCAAACAGAAACGTAAATTACGGGTTATATTTGTTGGTTCCAGTCGATAATCCATTTACTGCAGCACGTGTGGTGTTAGATTCTCGTAAAAACATGGGAAAAATTAGACTCAAACTTACCACCACGTCTGTAAAATAGTATTGAAGTGATAATTGAATTACAACAAAATATTAAACCTGATACGCTTCATCAGTTAAAAGCATTGTTAACCTTAAATCAGGTTGCCTTTACACATGTAGAAAAGCAGAATATCATCGTTGCTCCTAAGATTTCCAATCAAACCGTTTTAACTGGAATTGACGGCATTGAAAAAGTAATTGAATTGGATACACCGTTTCAGTTATCTTCAAAAGAATACAAAAAAGAAACTCACTTTTTAGTGAATGGAACTTCTGTAGGTAGTCAGTTTATCAATCTGATTGCTGGACCATGTAGTGTTGAATCGGAGGAACAAATTTATACCACTGCTGAATTCCTATCTAAAAATGGAATTAAGTTCATAAGAGGCGGTGCCTATAAACCAAGAACTTCTCCATATGCATTTAGAGGTTTGGGGTTAGATGGATTAAAAATTCTTAGAAATGCAGCCAATGAATTCAAATTGAATGTGATTACAGAGTTGATGGATTTAAGTTTATTGGATCAAATCACAGAATACTCAGATATCATTCAGATTGGTAGCCGCAACATGAGTAATTTCTATATGTTAGCAGAATTGGGTAAAACTGATAAACCCATTATGCTAAAAAGAGGAATGTCAGCAAGATTATCGGAATGGTTATTAGCGGCTGACTATATACTCTCTGGAGGAAATGAAAAAGTTCTGCTTTGTGAAAGAGGAATCAGAAGTTTCGATCCAGAAGTTAGAAACACGATGGATGTAGCAGCTATACCTATGATTCAGGCTTTAAGTCATCTGCCAGTTTTTGCAGACCCAAGCCATGGAACAGGAATGGCAAAATTTGTACATCCACTTTCCTTAGCAAGTTTAGTAGCCGGAGCTAATGGTTTGATGATAGAAATTCACCCAGACCCATCCAAATCACTTTCTGATGCGCAACAAGCCATGAGTTTTCAAGATTTTGAGATTTTGGTACAGGAAATCAGAAAACTAGAACCCGCCATTAACAAGCCCATAGACGCCACTTACGAAGAGGCATAATTTATTCATACAAATCCTTTAATTTTGTTTCATTATGTGTGGAATTGTAGCTTACATCGGGCATAGAGATGCCTGTCCAATTGTTTTAAAAGGATTAAAACGCCTTGAATACCGCGGTTATGATAGCGCAGGTGTTGCTTTACTCGACGGAAGTAAAGAAATGAAGGTTTACAAAAAAACTGGAAAAGTTGCTGATTTGGAAAATGAAATCGGCTCACGAGATACTTCTGCATTCACAGGAATGGGGCATACCAGGTGGGCAACCCATGGTGCACCAAATGATGTAAACGCACATCCTCATCTTTCTGGAGATGGTGAATTTGCAATCATTCATAATGGTATCATTGAAAATTATGGTGCTTTGAAGGAAATGCTCAAAAAAAGAGGTCATGAATTCAAGAGTGAAACAGATACCGAAGTTCTTATTCATTTAATTGAGGAAGTCTTCAAAAACAATCCTGTAACCTTTGAAGAAGCAGTAAGAATGTCTCTCACTCAAGTAGTAGGAGCATATGCCATTGTTATTTTATCAAAAAAAGATCCAAATTACCTGATTGGAGCAAAGAAAGGTAGTCCAATGGTAATTGGTATAGGTGAGAATGAACATTTCATTGCATCTGATGCAACACCTATAGTAGAATACACAAGAAATGTTGTTTACTTAAACGATGGTGAAATTGCAATTATTGACGGAAATGAACTTACAATTAAAACTGTAGATAACACTGTTAAACCTCCTTATATCACTGCAATTGAATTCAATTTAGAAAACATTGAAAAAGGTGGATATGAGCATTTCATGTTGAAGGAGATTTATGAGCAACCTAGAAGCATCATGGACTCGTTCAGAGGAAGAATTCACCTGCCTGATGCCAGAATTACTATGGCGGGTATTGATAAATACGAAGATAAAATCAAAAATATCCAGCGAATTGTCATTATCGGTTGCGGAACTTCATGGCATGCTGGTTTAGTTGGAGAGTACTTATTTGAAGATTTAGCGCGCATTCCGGTTGAAGTTGAATATGCTTCAGAGTTCAGATACAGAAATCCAGTTATTGGAGAAAATGATTTTGTGATTGCAATTTCACAATCAGGTGAAACGGCTGATACTTTGGCTGCAATTGAATTAGCCAAATCAAAAGGTGCTACCATTTTTGGAGTTTGTAATGTAGTTGGTTCAAGTATTCCAAGAACCACTGATGCTGGTGCTTATACGCATGCTGGTCCAGAAATTGGAGTAGCTTCTACAAAAGCTTTCACAGCGCAAGTTACTGCACTCATATTAATGGCACTTTCAATGGCTCAAAAGAAAGGAACCATTTCAACTCAAAGATTAAGAGAAATCTTAAATGAGATGGAAACCGTTCCTGAGAAAATTGAACGTGTTTTAAAAACGAATGACCAAATAAAAGAATTAGCTGAAACCTATAAAGATGCTAGGAACTTCTTATATTTAGGAAGAGGTTATGGCTTCCCTGTTGCTTTAGAAGGAGCATTAAAACTGAAAGAAATTTCATATATACATGCAGAAGGCTATCCAGCTGCAGAAATGAAACATGGACCTATTGCGCTGATTGACGAAGAAATGCCTGTAGTAATCATTGCTACACAGCATAGCAATTATGAGAAGGTAGTTAGCAATATCCAGGAAGTAAAAGCACGTAAAGGGAAAATTATTGTAATTGCTACAGAAGGTGATACTCACTTAAAAGATATGGCTGATCACATTATTTACATTCCTGCATGTGAGGAAGTAATGTTACCTTTAATTGCAACAATTCCATTACAATTATTATCTTACCATATTGCAGTTTTGAGAGAATGTAATGTAGACCAACCTAGAAATCTAGCTAAAAGTGTAACGGTCGAATAAATCGTTTAGATTCAATACTAAAAGAGGCTGCTTCAATTCTTGAAACAGCCTCTTTTTATTTATTTAAATTCTGAACTAAAAAAAGTCAACACTATAAATCACCTTCACTGGAATACTTAAACCTGATTTCAGAACAACCATTTCATTCTCGTGTTTGAAAACAATAGCTTGTATTTTATGAAGGATTCCATTGATGTCTTTTAATGTGATAAAAACCTTTATTTTAGGGTGAGTCGCAAATACACCAGCCTTATCCAAATTAGCACTTCTAGTTCTTAAATCTTCTTCTTTAGTAAGAACATCCTGATCGCTAAACTGAAGTTTTTTTAAATCCTGTTCCTGTGAAATATTTAATTTTCTAAAATTTCCTAAAGCATAATTGTTCATGGGCTCAAAGTTAATAAAAAGAGGCCCTAGTGAAGCCTCTTTTTTATTTTATTTTACATGAATATAATCTTCGTTTCTATAACCCTTTTCATTCCTATACCAATCAGGGAAGAACTTACCACCACTTTGGGCCCACTGAGCAAAATGAAGATATACCTGAGTAATATCTGTAATTTCTTTTTTGTTGAACGTTTTTAATTCCGAACAATAGTCAAATTTTTCAGGAATCAATACCGCCCATGGTAAATCATTTTTAGTTAAATAATTATTTTCTCCATCATTTGAATTGTCATCTGCATAACCAAACCATTTTTTATCTGCATAACTAGTGGCCGCTTTTCCAGGCAAATGTATTTCATAACCTCTACCTTTCGACTTCTCATTAATCCAAATAAAAGGGTCAAATTCTGATATCCCACCCAAATTTTCAAGACTTACAGGGTTCTTTAATGAAATTACAACATTGAACTGCTTCGGTTCTGAAATAGCTTGACCGGGCACTGTATTCCATTGCCCTTTTAATTCTTCTTTTGAATTTGTAAAAATAGTGATAACAGCAGTTTCATTTTTTTCCTCTAAAGCAGCACCTTTAACCTCTGCAATCTCGGTTGCTTTAATCGGGAAATTATGACAGAAAGCAATAGCTTGGCTACCACCTGATGCCCTTAAAACATAAGTTGCTTCAATACTTGTAACTTGATTTTTTGAATTTGTAACCATGTTATAACGAAAATCAACAACACAATCATTTAAATCATAATCTCCTTTACTTGGCCATAAATCTTCAAAAGCTACCGATACAAAATCAGAAATATTTGGATAGTAATTATTAAATGCTTTTTGATTGTCCTCAGGATAATCATCTAATACATCTTCAACACCATCTTTATCCAAATCCAATGGTTTTGGAGCTTCACCATTACCATCTAGGTTACAGGCAGATTTAGGAATATAGGTAGCACATGATTGTACAACCGAATTAGATATTTGGCCCCAATTTGTTTCAATTCCATTCAAATCACAAAATGAAAATACTCCGTTTAATCTACCACCTCCATTGATTGTAGTATTACCACTTACTTTTAATAATGATGTAGAACCACTACCAAAAACAATATTGTTTAACATCAGGTCCTTTGTGTCTAACATTGCAGCATCATTTAAATTTAAAACTCCTCCCCCATTTACAGTAGTTGTTTTTGATACTGAAATCTGACCGCTATTATTATTTATGCTGTTATTTAGTGTAAAATTAGACCCTATTTTTATATAACAATTATTGATGGTCGAAGAACCACCATTTATTGTAAAAGACTTACCAATTTCAAGAGATCCTGAATTGGTGAATATTTTATTATTATTAAAATCGCCTCCAATTTTTAATAATCCATCATTTACAAAACTGCTTGAACCATTGATATTCAAATCACCATTAATCTCAATTTTCGCATAATTATTTACGATTCCATTAGGATTAAAACTAGCATTGAATTTAACATTATCACTCCAATTCCTGAAAACAGAGGCGGATGTGTTTAAATTAAAATTGTCAAACTCAACCTGAGCTCCTGCTGCAATCAATAATGCTCCATCATTATTAATACTTATGTTTCTAAATCTAGCCGATCCACAAACCCTAACAATACCTCGATTAATATTCACATTTCCATCAAAATTACCCGTAATACATACTACATCTGTAGCATTATTTAACGTTAAATTCTGATTAGAGCCACTAGCACTTGATGTACACCCTATATTACAATTTGGAGAGAGTGGAATAGATTTAAATAAACTGTTAGGCTTCTTTTGGAGTGCATTTAAGCTCAATTTATATGTATTTCCAGTAGTTGGAATTATATACGTTTGACTTTGACCTGAACTTGATTGAACAATTAAAAATATCTTTTCAATTGCACTAGCAAAACTCAAATTAATTTGAAGTGGGAAATCATGACTTAATAGGTAATTACCTAGTAATTTGCCATCCGAATGAGGATTTCCATTAAAAACACTCACTTTTCTTATTTCACCACTTTGCATGGTAAAATCAGGCGTTATAGTTAATGAGAATTTTTTCACTGTTTCATACTTAAATCCTTTTGGAACAACCATTTCGGAAATGTTTGAAACATTTTTCTCTAAATCTATACTAGGGTCATTGCTTGTTGAAACCAAATTCTTTTTACAAGAAAAAGAACTTACTAAAACTAAACTAATTAGAAACGACTTAACAATATAATTTGACATATTTGTATTTTTTAATCATTTACTACAGTAAATAATATGACTGCAAACCAAGCAAATTAATAGTTAAGTGACTCATAAATAGGTTATTTAGTGCATTTTTAATTACAAATGACTTAAAATCAGTTTTGAATTGCTGAATATAAATTGTAAATTCTGCTAGAAAAATGATGAATTATTACAAATTTCCTATCAACCTGAGATAAAAAAACAAAAAAACATTCCAATATTGGGAAAAACACAATAATGTAGTTCATATTGAAACTGACCAAAAATCGACTTATCAACATATCTTATTGCTTTTGTGAGGTTTATTTATTTGGCATAATGCTTGAAATTTGCATGAAGCAGAAAAAATACAATTATACTATTCCATGCTAAAAGGATTATTTAACAGGCTATATAGATTAAACATCGGTACAAGGACTGCAATGAGTTTCCTTGCTGTTGTTTTGGCCTCCTTAATTTTTTCCTTGGCTGCTTTATTATTACTAGAGTATAGTAAAAAAATTGACACAAAAATCTCAGACAAATATCGGCCAGTTATTTCTGCCCTAAAAGATTATCAAACCCAAATTGAAACGAGTATTTTATTAAGTTCCGACATTTCTTCTCAATTCAATGAAAAGAAGAGAAGAACCCTTAAAAAACAATTAGAAAGAACTTACAATGAGAAGAAACTAACTGTGATTGGAATGAGCCAAGAGGCATCAATGGAAGAGATCAGGAAAAATGTTATTGAAATAGATAAGGAATACCAAAAAATAGCCCTTAGAGGAAAAGAGATCTTAAATATAATGCAGACTCGGGCGGATTATGAAAATCCAGAAAAGCTGCTAAAAGCAAGACAGTTAAACGAAGAAATTGAGGGTCTTTTTAATACCTTAAGCACCAAATTAGAGGAAACAAGCATGGAAGCTATTTATATCTTTCGTCAACTTGAAACCCAAAAATACGCTTCTTACAGAACACTCTCTTATTTACTCGTTATCATGATTGTCTTAATCATTGGAGTAAGTATATTTTCAATTTATATAACCAATGTCACTGTAATCAAACCTATAAAAGAAATTAGTGTTATTCTGGACGAATTGAGTGAAGGAAAAATCATTAGTTTTCAATCAGGAGTATATAGAAATGATGAAGTTGGAACAATGATTGAATCAGCAAAAAAGGTAGTAGATGGTTTTAAAACCAAAACTGATGTTGCAAATGCAATTGGTAAAGGAGATTACCAGATAAATATACCACAGTTAAGTAGACATGATAAGTTAGGAAAAGCACTTTTGGAGATGAGAAACAATCTCTACCAATCAAAGATTAATGAAGAGAAAAACCGAAAAGAATTAGAAGAATATACGATCAACCTAGAAAAGAAAAATAAGGAGTTAGATCAGTTTGCCTATATCGCCTCACATGATTTAAAAAGTCCTTTACGAGGAATAAATAATTTAACTGAATGGATTCAAGAAGATCTAGGTGATGAATTAAGCGGCGAATCACTTAACTATTTTAATTTACTAAAAGGTAGAGTGCATAGAATGGAGGCATTAATCAACTCACTTTCTAAATATGCTAGAGCTGGAAAAACACCTATTGACCAAGAAAAACTATCTAGTTTAGATATTGTAATGAATGTACTAAAGCGAATCAACCCTAGTCCAAACGTTGCAGTCTATTTTGATGAAAAACTGCCGCTGATTGAAGGGAATAAAAAAGACTTGGAAGAAGTGTTTTTGACTTTTATATCCAACGCCATTAATCATAATACTTATAAAGAAAAATTGGTAAATATTACATTCAATGAAAAGCCAAAAGCTTTTGAATTTTGTATTGCTGATAATGGACCTGGAATAGATCCTGAATTCCATCAAAAAATCTTTACTATATTCCAAACATTAGACCGAAGAGATGCTGTAGAAAATGTAGGTGCTGGTTTAGCTATTGTTAAAAAAATAGTGGAAGAATATGAAGGAAAAATCTGGCTTGAGTCTGAAAAAGGAGCAGGAAGTAAATTCTATTTTAGTTGGCCAAAATACCAGAAAGCAAACGACGATTAAACAATTTAAATACAATTTCCTGCAATTTATCCAATGCACAAGCCCTGTTGATGTATTTTTTTTATACATTAGCAATTAAATTTTAACCTTTGTTATAGTTTTATTATATTGTGCTAAGCAACATGGGAGACAAAATTGTGAATATTCTATTAGTAGAGGATGATGAAGTAGATGTAATGAATGTGAAAAGAGCATTCAAAAAAAATAATGTAACCAATCCATTATTTGTTTGTAACAATGGTCTTGAAGCATTGTCATTTTTAAAAGGAGAACATCCTGACTCTACATCTGAAATGCCTAAAATTATACTGCTTGATTTGAACATGCCCAAAATGGGTGGTATCGAATTTCTGCGTGAAATAAGGCAAAATGAGAAATTCAAAAACATCAGTGTTTTTGTAATGACAACTTCCAATGAAGACCGAGATAAGGTTGATGCCTATAATTTAAATGTTGCTGGATATATCTTAAAGCCATTAAGCATGGAGAGATTTATTGAAGCTGTTTCTACCCTAAATAATTATTGGAAACTTTGTGAGTTTCCAGAATAAGTAAAATCAAAATGGCAGAAGCCGAAAACAATAGTCCCTATAAGCTACTCTTAATTGAAGATGATGATGTAGACATTATGACTTTTCAAAGAGCCATTAGAAAGGCTGATTTGAATCATAGTCTTAGTGTGTGCAAAAATGCAAATGAAGCCTTAGAAACAGTTTCCAAAGAATCATTTGATTGTATTTTTTTAGATTACCAATTACCAGGTGTAGATGGCCTTCAACTTCTCATGAAAATGAGAGACATGAATGTAAGAACTCCTGTTGCGGTGATGACCTCACAAGGCGATGAAAAAATTGCCGTTCAAATGATTAAAAACGGAGCTTTTGACTACTTCACAAAAGCTGAAATCAATACTGATAAAATCTCAAAAGTAGTCATAACTGCTATTCGTTTAAGTGACAGTGAAAAGCAAAGAGAATGGGCTGAAAGAAAAATAATTGAGAACAATAACAGGCTTAATGCCATTCTAGAAAGCACACGAAATTTGATTTATGCTGTTGATATCAACTTAAATCTAATTTCTTTCAATTCATCGTTCAAAGAGAACATTGAACATTTACTCAAACAGTATGGTATTGTAAAAAGTGATATCAACTTGAATGACCTTCCCATTTCTTCAGACAGAAAAGATAAAATGATTGGGAATATCAATCGATGCCTAAAAGGAGAACAATTTCAAGTATTAGAGCAAATTAGTTTCAGTAATTCAAGAGATGAAATTCCTTGGTATGAAACAACCTACAACCCAATTATTAATGCCAGTGGAGAGGTAACAGGTGCTGCTATTTACTCTCAAGATGTAACTGAAAACAAGAAGTTTGAACATGAGTTGTTGCAAGCTAAAAATGATGCCATTGCAGCAGCTAACGCCAAGTCAGAATTTCTTTCCAATATGAGTCATGAAATAAGAACTCCTATGAATGCAATCATTGGATTAAGTGAATTATTATTGGAAGAGGGATTTTCTGGTACTACTTTAGAAAATTTAAAATCAATAAAATATTCAGCTGATAACTTATTGGTCATTATCAATGACATTTTGGATTTCTCTAAAATTGAAGCTGGTAAAATTACATTTGAATCAATTGATTTTGATCTAAGGCACAGGATGAATGAATTGAAGAAAACCTTTGATCATCGTGCACAAGAAAAAGGACTATTATTTAATGTAATTGTTGAACCAAATGTTCCACAAGCACTTTTAGGAGATCCATACAGGCTGAATCAAATTTTATTTAATTTGGTTGGTAATGCATTAAAGTTTACTTCTGATGGCACAGTTGAGGTAAAAGTGAAAATTTTTGAGCAAAGTAACTCAGGAATAAAATTAAGGTTTGATGTAACAGATTCTGGTATTGGAATACCGAAAGATAAACAAGATAAAATATTTGAGAGCTTTACACAAGCCAATACCGATACAACAAGGAAATATGGAGGAACGGGATTAGGTCTCGCTATCACAAAAAACCTAACCCAATTACAAGGCGGAGAAATTTCAATTGAAAGTGAAGTAGGGAAAGGAACAACCTTCTCTGTTGTTATCCCTTACAAATTAGGTGAAAAACAAGTTATTGAAGATCGAAACAAACAGTTCGAAAATGAGGTTCAGGATTTATCAAGGATTAAAATATTGCTGGTGGAGGATAATTTAATGAATCAGTTTGTGGCAAAACAATTCTTTAAAAAATGGAACAACGAGGTTGCTGTTGCAAACAATGGAGCTGAAGCTATTAAAATACTGAGTGAAAGAAGTGATATTGATTTAGTTTTGATGGACCTTCAAATGCCAGAAATGAGTGGATTTCAAGCAGCTGAAATAATTAGAGCAGAACAAAGTATGGTAAAAAATTCTGAGGTACCTATAATTGCTCTTTCAGCCGATGCATTTCTTGAAACACGAAGAAAAGTGTTAGAAGCTGGCATGGATGACTTCGTAACAAAGCCTTTTAAACCAGATGAATTGTATCAAAAAATAATTAAATATACCCTAGGAAAAGCAAGCTCATGAGCATTTTTTTTAATCCTGAAGAGATAAGCCTTGAAGCAATTAATAAAAGGTGTGAAAATACATTGAGCCATTGGATTGGCATAGAGTTCACAAAACTTACTGTTGATTCCTTAATAGCAAGAATGCCAGTTGATCATAGAACAGTTCAACCACTTGGTGTAGTAAATGGTGGGGCATATTGTACTTTGGCTGAAACTGTAGGTAGTATGGCGGCCAATTTATGTATAGATAGAAACAAATACGTAGCTTTAGGATTAGATATCAATGCTAATCATGTGCGTTCAACTGGAAAAGGATTTGTTTATGGCGAAGCAAAACCAATTCACATTGGAAAAACCACGCATGTTTGGGAAATAAAAATGTGTGATGATGATGGAAAACTATGCTCTATCAGTCGCTTAACAATGGCTGTAATTTCAATCGAAAAAAAATAATGAATTTTGCACTTTTCCGCTTACCTCACACCAATGACATAAAACTTTGGATTGGAGAAATTGAGGCAGATTTAACTCCATTGGAGTTTAATCAAGAGCTGAAATTTATAATCGGAAAATTCAACTCATCAGATTTAGTCTATCAATTAAAACCCTCTAAACAATTCATGAATGAGGAAATTGATTATGCTAAATTAAATTATCATCTAAGTAATTCTAACAGCAATAAGAGTAATAAAACATCCTATTGTAAAATAGTTGAGAAGGCAGTAAAGAAGTTGCAGAATAATTCCACTTTGAAAAAAGTCGTTTTAACAAGAAGTGCATATTTTAATGAGGATATAAATCCAATAGAATCATTTAAAAACCTTTGTAATGCTTACCCAAATGCCTTTATCCATTTAAGTAGTACAAAGAATACAGGAACATGGCTCGGAGCAAGTCCTGAGCAGTTTTTAAGTTTAAAAGACAAACAATTAAAAACGGTTGCTCTTGCCGGCACATTGCAAAATTCAGGCGAGAAAATCAATTGGTCTGAAAAAGAGCTTAAAGAACAAAATTGGGTAGAAATACATATCGAATCGGTTTTAAATTCACTAAATATTCCATACGTAAAAACAGGGCCTCAAACAATGCAAATTGGGCACCTAAAACACCTTTTGAGTACATACATGTCGATTCCAAAAAATGTAATCAACATCAACAAACTCATTAAAGAATTAAATCCAACACCAGCAGTTGGTGGAATATCAAAAATAGAAGCAATAGAATTAATTAGTGAATTAGAAGAAGTAAACAGAGATTTATACACTGGGATAATAGGACCTTACTATTCAAAAAACAACATTGAACTATTTGTAAATTTAAGATGCTTACAAATACACCAAAAAGGATACACCCAATATGCAGGAGCTGGAATTACAGAAGAATCTAATCCTGAAAAAGAATGGCTAGAGACCGAAAATAAGATTGCTATGACAAGAAATCTTTTGGAATTTAAGAACTAATACTTCTTAGAATAAACTCATTTAAAGGCATTAAAACTTTAACTGACTCTAAAATTTCTTTAAGCAAAAACTCTTTATCCAATTCCTTATCATTAAAGCGCCTTTCTGCAATAAAACTTTTCAATTTAAGATATTCAATCATTGGATTATTGATATCATAACCCTTAGGAGGCCTTGTTAATTTATCCCCAACCAATGAGCCAAAATTCGATTGAAAGTCTGAAGATTCTACAATTTCTAAAAATTCCGTTTGATTATAGTCTATTTCTTGTCGTATGGCTTGTAAACTTGATGAAGGAGGCAAATAAATTCCACCAGCAAAAAAAGAATTTCCAGGTTCCAAGTGAAGATAAAACCCACAAAATTCTTCTTTACGTCCAGTGAGATTTAAGTTCATACCAAAATTAGTTTTATAGGGATCTTTATTTTTAGAAAATCTTATGTCCCTATTGATTCTAAAAATACACTTTGAGGCCTGCATTTGACTAAATCGATCATCAATCCGTGAAAGATTTTCTAAAACAATAGATGTAAAGTCAATAAACTCTGACCTTAATAACTGATATTCAGTTTTATGAGCATCAAACCATTCCTTTGTATTATGTTCTTTTAACTTATTAAGAAAAATAAATAAATCCTGTACTCTCATAAAAATGAAACTTATACCATCAAAGTTAATGATTTTGGTATTTTTGCGGTACAACAAAAAAGATATGTTCGATAGAGAAAGACCAAGTTTTGAGGATAGCAATAATGTTACTGTTAAAAGATGTTTTTTTGCATATGAAATTGCATCTGAGTATGTAAAAGACAAAGTAACAGCAGACATCGGATGTGCCGATGGCTATGGAACCCAGTTTTTAGCCGATTACAGCAAAGAAACTACAGGAGTTGATTATAGTATTGAAACAGTAAAAATTGCAAACGAAAAACACAAAGAAAAAAAGAATCTCAGATTCATTTCATCAAGTGTACCTCCACTACCATTTGAAGACAATAGTTTAGATGTCGTAACAGCATTTCAATTTATTGAACATATTGAAAATAGATCAGGATTCATTAAAGAAGTTTATCGTGTACTAAAACCGGGTGGAACTTTCTTGTGCTCAACACCTAATATAAAAATGAGTATTGCAAGAAATCCATTTCACGTGCACGAATACACATTTAATGAAATGAGAGATGAAGCTGGATCAGTTTTTAAAAACTTTGAACTAATGGGTGTTCAAGGAAATGAACTTGTAAATAAATATTATGAAGACAATGCCAGATGGGCTAAAAAAATATTACGTTTAGACCCATTAGGTATTCACAAAATTCTCCCCGCATCCTGGCTAGTAGTGCCATATAACTGGTTAACTAGTATGATGAGAAAAGATCTGAAAGAACAAAATAATCAAACATTACAGATTAATACTTCCGACTTCTATTTAAGTACAGAAAATCTAGATCAAACTTGGGATATTTTTTTAAAAGCAATAAAATAAAATTGAAGGAAGCTTAGAGAAAATCTAATTCTTTAAAATAAAATTTATTAAGAAGTTAGTTACTTAATTATAAAAAGAGAGGCTGTTTCACAAAATGAAACAGCCTCTCTTTTTATGGTAAATCTACTAATCAAAATAAAAAAAAGGGGCGGCCGAGGCCACCCCTTTTCAAACTATCAAACTAAGATTAATTAGACTTAGTTACTTTGGTTGTTTTACTTAATCCATTAACTGATACCTTAATGAAATAAATTCCATTAGAAAGGCTATTCAGATTTTTAATTTCATGGTAATTAGTACCAACCTTCACATTAACAAGTTCGGAGCTAATAACTCTTCCTTGCATATCCAATACAATAACTGTAGCCGGTGCTGAAGCAGATGCCTCAATACTTACACCAACTGTAGAAACAAATGGATTAGGGAAAACTTTCACTTCATCACCAAGAACATCTTCATCAGACACTGCAACTACATTTGAATAGGTGAACTCACCATCAAAATCGATTTGTTTTAATCTATAGTAAACAGTTGATAAACCAGTTTTAGCAAATGCAGAGTAATCAATCGAAGCGTATTTCAATGTTACCTTGCTATTTCCAGCACCCTTAACAAAATCTCCGATTCTTTCGAAATTTTCACCATCAAGACTGCGCTCCACCTCAAAACCTTTGTTATTGATTTCAGAAGCAGTAGCCCAATCCAAATTCACATCACCACCAATATTCTTAGCACTGAAGTAAATTAAGCTCACTGGTAATGGATTAACTGAAGTATCACCACCTACAGCAAACTGACCATATTGTGTCATATTAGTACGGCTAACAATCGGAGCCAAGTTAGAACCAATAGTAGCAGCATGTGTACCATTTAAATTCCAAGCTGAAGTTGTACCTGCTCTGCGTAACATAATTAAGCTAATGTAGTTATTTACACCTCTGAATCCTGTTGCATTTAAAGTAGCAGTATACTCACCACCTGCAATACCTGAAGGAGTCAAAGTCCAATATCCATTGATACCGGCGCGATTAGCAGTTACAGTTGCAACTGCATCAGTTAATGGTAAACCTGTGTTTCCAGGAACCGCCATAGTAAATCCAGCAGTTAATGAACCATAAGTAGTCGCAGGAGTTGTGTATGTCACAGACATTTCACGAGTTACACCTGCGGTATCTATTAATGGAAGAGTTCTGCTTACATTATTAGAATTAGTCCAAACTCTTAAGTTTCCACTTACACCTGAACCAGTTCCTACTAATAGGTTACCTAATTTAGTTGTATCAACACCAACACCAACCGCGAAGTTTGTAGAATTTCTAATTCTAGAACCATTTCCTAAACTTAGGGTATCTCTAGCAATTAAAGCACTTCCAGAAGCACCTGTCAAATTAAGGATTGTTCCATTAGTTACTTCAAGAACTCTGATTTCTTCATTTTGTACGTTAGTAATTGCAATAGGCGTTGTGCTATTGAAGGTCAATTTATCATTGAAGTTAGCTAGAGTACGAGATGGTGTCCAGTTTGAGGCAGTAGCGTAGTTATTAGAAGTAGCACCTGTCCAAACATAGCTATTAAATGGAGCATCTTGAATATCAACAGTGTAATCTTCAGTCTCACCCCAAGTATAAGTTAAACATGGAGTTGGTAAAACACCTGTCTCAACATACAACACACGCATTCTTGTGGTTCCAGTTAATGCAGTACCAGGAATTACTACTGAACCAGTGAAGATTTGTCCAAGATTACTACTTGTATGAGCACCAGTAGAATAAACCATTTCACCTGCATCTGTAAATGAACCATTTTGGTTGTAGTCAATATAAACAGCACCAAACGATCCATAATTACCACCACAAGAAGCTAAGTTTAGTGACAGTGGAGTAGCAGAACCTTTGTAAACAATTGGTGCTGGCAAAGCAGTGTAGTTATTATACATGCTATTAGTTGAACCAGGACCACCAACCGAAGTACAAGTTGTTGTATTGTTCAATGTACCAAAAGTTACATTCCAAATTTCCTCATCAGCAGTGCTTGTAGCACCAGAAGGACAATAAGGAGCACGGATTTCTCTTCTACCTACAGGAGCTGAAGTAGTTGGAGTTTGAGTAATACCTGCAATGACTAAATTGGTAAGTTCACCATCAATTGAATCACCTAAGATAGCAGTTGACTTAATATCATAAGTAACCCAGAAGTAGTTATCTCCATTAACTAATGCTTGTGTACCATTAATGGTATAGGCACCAGAAGCAGTTGGAACATAAGTTGAACCATATTGAGTCAACTGACCTGTTGTAGGGTTAGTTACTGAACCTGAATACCAAACTTTAATACCAGCAATGTTAGAAGTATCAATACCACCACCATTGGTGCTTAAATTCAACTGAGTTACATTGATAGGTGCACCCACAGCACTTGTTTGAACTTGAATTCTCAAAACAACATTGTTCGATGAACCTCTTTCAACTTTACTCAAATCAGTATGAGTAGCTGTAGATGAAACATATGACATAGGAACAGCAATCACTCTGTTTCCTGCAGGATTAGTATTTGCAGGAATAACCCAACCTCCATAAACATTGATACTATCTACAGTACCATCTAAGAAGTTACCATTTGAAGCACCTGCAGCTACATCATAAGCCAACCAATAGTTATTGGTATCATTTACAGCTGTATCTGCAACAGTAATTGTAAATGAGGTACCAGGAGTATTTACCGATCCTAACAACTTAGAAGTATTAAATGTTGAGCTAACTCCTGTTGTATACAATTTGGCAACAGCAATATTAGCATTTGCAGTTGTACCAGTTGTTTTAAATCTAAATTCAGTTACCTGACCAGGATTACACGTCGAACTAATAACTTTAACTGGTATTCTTAATACAGGCACATCAGGTGTACCAGTAACTTGTAATGTATTAGAAGCAACATAATTAGGCTGAACATCAACTAAATTTACAGTATAATCTTCTGTTTCTCCATAAGTATATGTACCACAAGGAGAAGGAATGATTGTTGTAGGGAAGGCATACATATAAACCAAACGCATCAAAG
>JBMLPO010000270.1:0-2904 GCA_049242065.1 Bacteroidia bacterium | reverse complement strand
CTGTTCCTTCATTTCGTTTTTTGAAGCTATGATAATAACATCTTCTCTTTTTAGTGGAACATCTGCTATTTTACCAGACATGATTTCTTCTAAATTCACTGATAACATTTCTTGTGAATTGTCTTCTTTTAATCGGTAAATAATGGCCCTTGATAAAAAAGCATCTTCTCTTAATCCTTCTGCATTTCGAATTAATTTGGATACAGAAGGATTGTCTTCTAATGCAAAGAAACCTGGTCTAAAAATAGCTCCCTTTACCTCTACTCTATTGGTATATCGAGTTAAAATGCTATCCACATAAAATACATCTCCATTTTTGGCTTGAAAAATTCCAAACAATGAAGCTGGAATATCTGCTACACTTAATTGCTTACCATCATTCCTCTGTACTTTGATTCTTTCTCTGTAGGCATTGGTTGCGAAGCCTCCTGTATATTTTAACAAATCATTCAAAGATTCATTTTTAGTGGTTTCAAAATAACCTTCTCGTTTTACGTAGCCTTTAAACTCAACCCTATTTTCGTATGCACTTACTTTAATTACATCCTGATCTTGAAGCCTGATATTGGCTTTAGAAGTGCCATTCATTAAGTAATCATAAACATCAAGTACAGCTATGGTTTTATTACCTCTAATAATTTTAATATTCCTAAACGAACCATTTTCATTTGGCCCTCCCGAAGCATACAATGCATTAAAAACAGTTGCAAGTGAAGGCAAAGTATATGTACCTGGTAAATTCACTTCTCCAAGTATAACCACTTTAATACTTCTGATATTGCCAAGACTTACTCCTAGTTTTGTTTCTCCGGTTGATATACTTGGATTTTGTTTTGCAATGAGTGATGCAATTCGCACTTTAGCTTGTTCTATGCTTGCTCCCGCTACATTAACTACACCATAATTAGGTATACGAATATTCCCTTCAGGACTCACCTTTATAGTATAAGTTTCTTCTGAATAACCACTTAGGTCAATGTTTAATTCATCATCTGGACCCAATTGATAATTGACAGGCGTAGCAATTTTTAAATTTGGTTCAAAACTTACATTCTTATTGCTAAACAAATCGGCACCAAATATGGGTGATTTAAAAGTACTCAGAGCTGTTTCTAATTTAGATTCCGGGGAATTGGATTCACGTGTAGATTCTGTTTTGACACTTGTTTTTTTTCTTGAATTCAGTGCCAGCTTATCTATTCTGTCTTTTAACTTATATATCTCTGATTCAGGAAGATTTCTTTTCTTTAGCTCAGTTTCAGCCTCCGACCAATCCAGTCCATTTTTTTTCAACTCTTGCGAAAACTGGTTGATCTGTTCGTCACTTAATTGGTCGATTTGCAAAGTAGCCAAGTTTTTCGTTTGCATGATTCCCGATTGTGCATAAACAACTGAACGAGAAAGCAATAAAACAAAAAGCAAAAGAAATATTCTCACCAAAGGGAGCTTCGATTGAAATATATTTTTATTCATTCAATTAATATTTGTTTGGATGGCATAGCCACAGCAAGCCGCAAAATAATGAAAAGCTTTAATTTTTATGATGCACATGCAACTTTTTGAAGATAAAATTTAACTTGAAGTCTTAGGGCTGTCCATTATATTCGTGCCGCACAAATGAAAAAACACGTACTATTCTTATTATTCTGTCTTAGTTCTTATATACAAATTCAAGCTCAAACAGCTGAAGTCAGAGGTTTTGTATACGATAAATCCAATGGTGAGCCGGTAATTTTTACCAATGTAGTTATCAAGGAACTCATGATTGGAAAAGCTACAGATATCAATGGGTTCTATACCATTACCCGATTAAAACCTGCAAAATACACTTTGATGTGTTGGTCAATTGGTTATGATACCACCAAAATTGAAATCAATTTGAGTGCCGGTAGAATTCAAAACCAAAATATATTTCTAAAACCTCGAAGCACCCAATTAGGAGAAGTTGAAATCAAAGCCGATCGCCAGAAAGCAAAAGAAAATGTCAACATCTCAACCAATGTGATCACCCAAAAAGAATTAAAACAGTTACCAACTTTTGGTGGAGAGCCAGATTTAGTGCAATACCTGCAAGTATTACCTGGTGTAAATTTCAGTGGTGACCAAGGAGGACAATTATACATTAGAGGGGGACCTCCTGTTATGAATAAAGTGATGATGGATGGGATGATTATTTACAATCCCTTTCATTCTATCGGATTGTTTTCGGTATTTGATGCTGATATTATTAGAAATGCCGAAGTAAGCGCAGGAGGTTTCAATGCCCAATACGGAGGTAGAATTTCTGGAATTATTGATGTGAGCACTCGTGAAGGAAATAAAAAAGAATTCGGTGGAAAACTGAGTGCCAATCCTATTACTGCTAAAATCCTTTTGGAAGGTCCCATTTCAGCATTTAGTGAAGGAGGTTCGAGCTCATCTATTATCATGTCTTATAAAACATCCTATTTAAATAAGACTGCTCCTATTTTTTATCCAAATGCAGATCCAACCTATGGATTACCTTATTCATTTAATGATTTATATGGTAAATTCAGTCATATCACATCCAATGGAAGTCGCATCAACTTATTTGGATTTAATTTTACTGACAATGCGAGCTTCAGTACAACTAAATACAATTGGGGATCAAGCGGCTTTGGAGGCAATATGCTAATCATTCCTGATGGCTCAAGCACTGTTATTAATGCTGCATTTGGTTACTCTGGTTATTTAATGAAACAATTAGAATCAGATGGATTACCTAGAGAAAGTTCTATTAATGGTTTCAACGGAAGCATTAATTTCACCAATTATATTGGCAAAGATGATATCAAATACGGATTTGATGCAGTAGGATTTTCAACAGATTTCAATTACTTGAACAGTGTAGGAAGAAAGCTAGAAGCCAAAGATTACAATACC
>JBMLPO010000269.1:0-5508 GCA_049242065.1 Bacteroidia bacterium | reverse complement strand
TGCATTATTATCAAAAGCACAATTGGGTGGCAATGGTGTATACAATTTTTTATACATGCAGCCATCGGCACGTGTTGCTGCTTTAGGGGGCAATGCCATCAATAACCCTTCTGCAGATTTGCATTTGGTGGCCATGAACCCTTCCTTATTAAATGCAGAATTTCACAACCAAGCTGCATTCAGTTATGTTTCTTATTTGGCTGATATTGGTGCAGGATATGCTGGCTTTACTCGTCACTCGGAGAAACTAAAAACAAGTATGGCTGGTGGAATTCAGTTTGTGAATTATGGCAATTTCAAACGTTGGGCGCCAGATGGTACCGATTTAGGAACATTTACTGCTGGCGATTATTGCATGAGTTTTACAGCCTCTCAAGTAAAAGGTAGTTTTCAATTAGGTATTTCAGCTAAACTGATTTATTCGAATTTAGAATCTTATAATTCTCTCGGTGTTGCGACAGATTTAGCTGCAACTTGGTACAGTAAAAACAGGTTGATGTTGGCTACTGCGGTAATCAGTAATTTGGGAACACAAATCAAAACTTATACCAATGCAAGTAATGAGCCTGTTCCAATGAATGTGCAATTGGGTTTTTCAAGAAAATTCGAGCACAATCCATTGCGACTAGGAATTGTTTTGCAACATTTAGAAAAACCAGGAAAACTGCTTTATCAAATCGAAAACAGGAACAATAACAATATTGATTTAGAAACAGGATTACCGATTCAGGAAAAGTTCACTTTGATACAACATGCCATGAGTCATGTTATATTCAATACAGAAATTGTATTGAGTAAAAACTTCAATATCCGAGTTGGATACAATCATTTAAGAAGAAGAGAATTGGCACTTACAGATAGAAAAGGAGTAAGTGGATACAGCTGGGGATTTGGAATCAAAATCAATCGTTTCCAAGTTCATTATGGAAGCGGAAGTTACTTAATTGGCAGGAATACGAACCATTTTAGCATCGTAACCAACATCAACGATTTTACAAAGAAAAAGAAACAACAGTGAGTAAAATAATCATTGCAATCGACGGTTTTTCATCGTGTGGAAAGAGCACATTGGCCAAACAATTGGCAAAAAAAATTGGCTATCACTATGTAGATACCGGAGCAATGTATCGGGCTGTAACTTTGTATTTAATCAGAAATCAAATTGATATCCATCATCCAGAAATGGTAGCTGAGGTATTACCTCAAATTAAAATTAGTTTCGGTTTAGATGCTCAAACTCAAGAACAATTTACCATTTTGAATGGTGAAAACATTGAAACTGAAATCCGTGTAAATCCAAGGGTTGCTGGCTTTGTAAGTGATGTTAGTTCTATCAGCTCAGTGCGCAGATTTCTTGTTAATCAACAACAAGAAATGGGCAATAAAAAAGGAATCGTGATGGATGGAAGAGATATTGGAACTGTTGTTTTCCCAAATGCTGAATTAAAATTATTTGTAACTGCCGATCCCAAAATAAGAGCACAAAGAAGATTGGATGAATTAGCCGAAAAAGGACAAGATACCACCTTTGACGAAGTATTGGCCAATTTAGAAAAACGAGACCATATTGACAGTAACAGAGCAGATTCACCCTTGATGAAAGCTGAAGACGCCATTGAATTAGATAATTCTAATTTAAGCAGGGAAGATCAATTGGATTGGGTACTTAGGTTAGTTAATGAGAGATTGGCAGCAAGTAATTAACTTTGGCTTTTGGCTGTTTGCATTTGGCTTTAAGTTTGAGGAGATTGTACGACTATAGAATAAAAGTAAATTCTATGAATTTTAATTGGCTGCAATATTATTCTTCCAAATAAAATTTTGTCAAAAGCTAATTTCAAATGGCTAATGTCTTTTTTTTGTGTCCAATATTTTCAAACTAAATTTCGAAACCAAAAACACAAAGATTGCGCTGGGAATTGCAAACAATATCCAAACGAAAACGGCTTGTTTATGTAAATGAACAAACAATATAACAGCATCCATCCATCCTTTTTCCCAAGCAGATTGAATTAATTCCTTATCAATTCCAGTTCCTTCTCCACCAAACCAAGTTTGTCCTAATTGAAAAAAAGGAATCAATAAGAGTAATTGTAATGGAGAAACCAACCAATGTATCAATTGAATCAAAACAATATTCAATCTAAATACCAAAGCTATCAATCCCACTAAAATAGTAGTAGTTCCCATAACAGGGAATACGCCACAAACCAAACCTAAGCTGATACACCAGGCGATTTGGTTTGGTTCGAGCCCCTGACTTAATAAGTTTTTTAACTCTTTGAGTTTCTTTTTCACCTTTGCAATTTATTTGAAAGAAATCAAACTCATTAAAAATTTTGTAATGGCAAAAAATCAAAGCAAATTGCCAATCCAAACCCATCTTATGAGAAATATTTTTTTCTTTATCTTTACTAGTTTTAGTCTGATTTCACAGGCTCAAAAACTTCATGAATTAGTAAACCCATTTATTGGAACAGGCGGTCATGGGCATACTTTCCCAGGTGCAACTGCTCCTTTTGGCATGGTTCAATTAAGTCCGGATACCAGATTAGAAGGCTGGGATGGTTGCAGTGGTTACCATTATAGCGATTCTGTTATTTACGGATTTTCGCATACCCATTTAAGCGGCACAGGTTGTAGCGATTATGGAGATGTGATGTTGATGCCTGTTATGGGAGAGTTCAAAGATAAAAATGAAGTATTTCAATCATCTGTTTATTCATCAAAATTCAAACATGAAACTGAAAAAGCACATGCAGGATTTTACCAAGTAAAATTAGAAGATGACCAAATACTTTGTAGTTTGACATCCTCGGTGAGAACGGGGTTTCATGAATATCAATTCTTAAAAAAGGGTAAAGCTTATTTGGTATTGGATTTATTACATAGAGATGAATTATTGGAGTCTAAAATCAATATCATCAACAAAAGAACCATTGAAGGATTTAGAAGAAGTAAGGCTTGGGCGAGCGACCAATGGGTTTATTTCAGAATTGAATTTTCAAAAGATTGTATTGAACAACTTGAATACAGCGGTAAAAAAGGAATCAAGCAAACAGGTATCGCTTATGGATTCAAGATGAAAAAGAATGAAAAATTACTTGTAAAAGTAAGTCTGAGTGCTGTAAATGAAGCTGGTGCTGCCAATAATATGTTGAAGGAAATCCCACACTGGAATTTCAAGCAAACCCTAATGGAAACAGAATCTAAGTGGGACAAAGAACTTGGATTAATTCAGGTTGAAGGCAATACAAAGGAAAAGCAGATTATTTTTTATACTGCTTTATACCACACTTTTATTCAACCCAATATTGCTTCTGATATAGATGGCAAATACAGAGGAAGAGACAATTTAATTCATGAAGCAAAAGGCTTTGATTATTATTCAGTCTTTTCTTTGTGGGATACTTTTAGGGCAGCGCATCCTTTGTATAATTTGGTTCAAAGAAAAAGAAGCAATGATTTTATCCAAACATTCCTGCGTCAATATAAAGAAGGGGGCCGCTTACCTGTTTGGGAATTGTGGAGCAATGAAACAGATTGCATGATTGGCTACCACAGTGTTTCGGTTATAGCAGATGCTTGGGCGAAAGGAATCAGAAATTTCAATAAATCAGATGCCATTGAAGCCATGTTGCACAGTGCCAACCGCGATGTTCTTGGATTAAAATCCTATAAAAAAAATGGATTCATTTCTATTGAGGATGATGCTGAATCGGTTTCAAAAACACTAGAGTATGCATATGACGATTGGTGTATTTCTACCCTATTGGATGGAGAAAAGAAATTAGAATTTGAAAAAAGATCTCAAAACTGGAAGAACCTATTCGATCCAGAAACTGGCTTTATGCGCCCTCGTTCTAATGGAGGATTCTTGGAACCATTTGAGCCAAGGGAAGTAAATAACCATTTTACTGAAGCCAATTCTTGGCAGTATTCCTTTTTTGTGCCGCATGATATCAATGGATTGATGTTGGCTCATGGTGGAGTGAAGCGTTTTGAAAAAAAGTTGGATGATTTGTTTTCAGAAATCAGTCAGACCACCGGAAGAGAACAAGCTGATATCACCGGATTGATTGGTCAATATGCTCATGGTAATGAACCTAGTCACCATATGGCATGGCTATATAATTATACTGGTCAAAATCAGAAAACGCAGGAAATGGTCAGACGTATTTTAGTAACGCAGTACCACAATGCGCCAGATGGTTTAGCGGGAAATGAAGATTGTGGTCAAATGAGTGCTTGGTATGTCATGAGTTCAATGGGAATTTATAGTGTATGTCCGGGTAGCACTAACTATGAAACAACTGCACCTTATTTTGATAAAATCAGAGTAAAGACTTCTGAAAACAAAAGTTTTACTATTACAGGAAATGAAGCCGCATCTAATCCTTATGTAGCTTTTAGAAGTTATAATGGGAATACCTTAAGTGGTTATCAAATTTCACATGAGCAGTTAATGGAAAACTGTGTAATTGCCTACAAACTATCTCCAAAAGTTGTTCGCATCAATAGCACCGACATCCAACTCAATCCTCAAACAGGTATTTTTCCAGCGCCTTTAATTAGAGCAGCAAAACAGGCATTCAAAGACAGTTTAATGATCAGCCTTGAGTCGCTTGAATCGCCCTATTCCCTATTCTATGAATTAAATGGTTCGAAAAAATTGATCACTTATAAAGAACCATTTTATATCAAAAAAACAACGGATATCAAATGCATTGCAACAGATAGAAATGGAAAAAGACGTAATGAAGTAGAAGCACATTTTCATTTGATACCACATAATTGGTCAATACTCATTCAATCTAAAATAACCAAGCCCTATACAGGTGGAGGGAATGATGCATTGATTGATGGCATAAGAGGTGATGAAAATTGGAAAAAGGGATTGTGGCAAGGCTATTGGGGACAAGATTTTGAAGCCATCATTGATTTAAAGAAAATGAAAAATGTGAAAACCGTTCAAGCATCATTTTTACAAGACAGCAAATCATGGATTTTATTTCCTAAGAACTTAGAGGTTTCTTATTCTATAGATGGAGTGAATTATATTCCTTTTGGAACCGCAGAGTATGATGTAAAACCTGAAAACGAAACGATCTCTTTGCTCACGCTGAGAACCTATCAGCAAAAAGGTATTGATGCCAAATTCATCAAAGTAAAAGCTAAACATTATGGCAAATTACCAGAAAACCATTTGGGAGCAGGTTATCCAGCTTATATATTTATTGATGAAATTGAAGTATTAGAAGATATAGAAGTAGCTAGGTAAATGTAGAATCAATTCAAACTTCATTTTAATTTTTCCTACCAACAATCAGATCATTGCTTTGTTGGAGGTTCTTTAAAACATGGGTTTGAATTTGATTGTTGTTTAGAATACTCAAAATATTCTGAAACAAATCTCTTGGCATGCTTTGATGAATTGTATTATAAATTAAATGGGCGCGAGGATTCATTAAATCAGCCAAATTTGATAAAAAAGTTTCTTGGGTGAAT
>JBMLPO010000268.1:0-1350 GCA_049242065.1 Bacteroidia bacterium | reverse complement strand
TCATGTCATTAGAAATAAAAGTACCTTCTGTCGGAGAATCAATTAGTGAAGTAACGGTTGCTCGTTGGAATAAGAAAACGGGTGATTATGTAGAAATGGACGAACTACTATGTGAACTCGAATCTGATAAGGCCACTTTTGAACTCAATGCTGAAAAGGCTGGTGTGCTTACAACCAAGGCTAATGAGGGTGATACCATTGCGGTGGGTGATATCATTGCTAGTATTGATACAGAGGCTGCTCGTCCGGAAGGAGCTGCTAAGCCTGTTGAAAAGGCTGCCGCAAAAGAGGCCCCAAAAGCTGAAGCTCCAAAGAATGAAGCCAAGAATGATACCTATGCAAGTGGAACACCAAGTCCGGCTGCAGCTAAAATTCTTGCTGAAAAGGGTATAGATGCCAAAGATGTAAAAGGAACTGGTAAGGATGGCAGAATTACAAAAGCTGATGCTGTTTCTGCTGAATTAAAAGTTACTTCTAATGAGGCGAAATCAAGAAATGAAAGAAAAGAGAAATTAACCTCTCTAAGAAAAACGGTAAGTAAACGATTGGTTGCAGCCAAAAATGAAACGGCCATGTTAACCACTTTTAATGAGGTGGATATGAAACCAATCATGGATTTGCGTAACCAATACAAAAATCAGTTTAAGGAAACTTTTGGCGTAAATCTAGGTTTCATGAGCTTTTTCACCAAAGCAGTTTGCGTTGCTTTGAAGTCGTTCCCAGCTGTTAATGCCTATCTTGATGGTGAAGAAATTATTTACCACGATTACTGTGATATTTCAATCGCTGTTAGTGCTCCTAAAGGTCTAGTGGTTCCTGTTATTAGAAATGCAGAAAGTTTAGGACTAGCTGAAATTGAAAAAGAAGTTGCACGTTTGGCTGGAAGAGCAAGAGATAATAAATTAGGTTTGGATGAAATGACAGGTGGAACTTTCACTATCACCAATGGTGGTGTATTTGGTTCTATGTTAAGCACGCCAATTATCAATCCTCCTCAATCTGCTATTTTAGGAATGCACAATATTGTTGAAAGACCAGTGGTAAAAGATGGCCAGATTGTAATTAGACCTATTATGTATGTTGCACTTAGCTACGACCACAGAATTATTGATGGAAGAGAAAGTGTTGGCTTCCTTGTGAAAGTGAAACAGTGTTTAGAAAATCCTAGCTTACTATTGACAGGAGGAATGGATCCTAATAAAATGGTATTAGGACTTTAATTCTTGTATTTGTTTTGGGTATATTGAAAATGAAGAATTGCCAATTGCAAACCTTCTTTTCCATCTAAAAAGCCCAGTTTCAAAAAATATTCTCTAATAAAACCAAATAGGGCAGAGCTCATTCCTTTAT
>JBMLPO010000267.1:0-1055 GCA_049242065.1 Bacteroidia bacterium | reverse complement strand
ATGTGTCGAATCAATAATTATTACATTATTACCTCTTAAAACTCCAAACTCATTCCATCAAAGGTTCCACTGCTCATTAATAGCAGGTTTTCTTTGCCAGTATAATGTTGTTCTATCCAGTTTCTCAGTTCGTTTTTGTTGCTAAATGCAATAACACCATCTCCAAATCCTGCTGCAACTTCTTCTTCATTTAGCATGGGCATTTTTTTCATTTCTAATGCATGTTTACTGAATAAAACGGCTTTACAATCAGCTTGAGCCATACTACCTGCATAATGTGGCAAGAAGGCTTTGTTTAAACTACTGTAGGTATGTAATTCATAAACAGCAATCATTTTTCTTTCAGGATGTAATTCTCTTACTGCATTTACTGTTGCTTTTAACTTGGATGGTGCATGTGCAAAATCCCTGAATACAATTGAATCACTGGTTTCTTTTAAGGTTTCCAGTCTTTTGGCTGTTCCCTTAAAGGAAGAAATGGCTTCCATAAATTCTTCACCACTAATACCAGCCTCTTTGCAAGCATACAATGCCGCCATCATGTTTTGTAGGTTATGGGTTCCAAATACTTTGAGGGCATATTTTTCTTTCTCAAATTCCATGTCTACAATACCTTCTTTTACTTCAAAAACAGGCGTGGTATAAGGAATTTTTCTGGCTTTGATCTGCCAATCAGCTACCAATCTTTTTACTTCAGGGTCTGATTCACAATAAATCAATGCACCCTGTTCAGGTAAGGCTTCTGCAAATATTTTGAATTGTTCACAGTAGTTTTCATAAGTTGGAAATACGTTGATATGGTCCCAAGCAATTCCAGTAATGATGCCTACTTCAGCTTGGTAAACATGAAATTTTGGTCTCAGGTCTAATGCCGAAGTTAAGTATTCATCACCTTCAAATACGGCTAAATCACTGTCTTCAAGCAAACCTACCATGGTTTCAAATCCTTCTAATTGGGAACCTACCAAATAGTCGAATTTCTTTTGGTAATGGTTCAATACATGTAAAATCATGGCTGTGGTGGTGGTTTTTCCATGACTTCCTCCCACAACAAT
>JBMLPO010000266.1:0-6689 GCA_049242065.1 Bacteroidia bacterium | reverse complement strand
ATAAATATAAGCATTTAGTAAAAAGTTAAGGGAATCATTTAGAAATATTTAAATTATTCAGCAAATGAGGCTATTAGGAAAAAAATCACAAGTTAGTTTTGACCCATTTTCAAATGCTTGGCATGGGCAGAATTTTGAGCTCTTAGATATTGAATTTGATGCCCAATTCGACATCAATAAAATAGATTTAAATAGCTCAGGATTATGGAGATATAAAAATTTCTTACCATCAACTTGTTCAAATTCAATCATCAGTTTAGGGGAAGGATTCACTCCGTTCATCAAAAAAATCACGAATGAGGGAGTTGAAGTCATCATTAAATTAGACCATTTAAATCCAAGTGGATCTTACAAAGATAGAGGTGCAAGTGTACTGATAAGCCATCTAAAATCAATTGGTATTCAGCAAATTGTACAAGATAGCAGTGGTAATGCTGGAGCATCGGTTGCAGCTTATGCTGCAGCTGCTAAAATAAATTGTAAAATTTTTTTACCTCAGGCAACTCCTGAAAGCAAAATAAATCAAATGAAGGCATATGGAGCAGAAATTATTGTAATTAAAGGAAGCAGAGAAGAGACTGCAGCAGTTGCTTTTGAGGAAGCAAAATCATCGTATTATGCAAGTCATTGTTTCAATCCCTTTTTCTTTCAAGGAACTAAAACTTTTGTTTATGAAGCCTATGAACAAATGAATTATCAGGTACCCGATTACATCGTACTTCCTGCCGGAAATGGAACTTTAATAATTGGTGCATTCCTTGGCTATCAAGACTTACAGAAGGCAGGACTTATTTCAATAATCCCACCCATAATTGCAGTGCAAACAGCAGCTTGTAATCCACTTGAATCTGCATTTTTATCCAATTCGAATCAAATTAAACCAATCACTAAAAAAGAAAGTATAGCAGAAGGAATTGCTATCGCAAATCCAATTCGATCAGAGGAAATTTTAGATTGTATTTTTAAAACAAATGGTCGAGTTATTTCCGTCAATGAAGATGAAATTCTAGAAGCATGGATTGAAACTTCATCAGCTGGGCACTTTATTGAAACCACTTCAGCTGCAACTATTGCTGGCTTAAACAAGTTTCTTCAAGGTATTGAAAGTGGTAAAAAGGTCTTGAGTCTTTACAGCGGACATGGATTAAAATCAATAGACAAAATCTATAGAATGAGCTCCAAAAAAAATCAATAGATTTGCGACCCATGTACAAAATTTTAATTCTTCTTTTTATTATTTGTTCCTGTGGAGTAAAAAACACTGAAAAGCCATTGGCAACTGCGTTTGGTGAAGAATTACGAATTGAAAATCTTGAAGAATTTAACAAATTGAATTTACACGGAAAAGACAGTTTAAATCAACTGAAAATGTTGGTAAATGATTGGATATTAAAAAAAATACAACTCAAAGAAGCGGAAAGTTTGGACCATTTAAACATGGCTAAAATAGAAGAGATGGTTGAAGCTTACAAAAACGAATTAAAGATTCATGCTTTTGAAGAGAACTATGTAAATAAAAATTTGGATACAGTCATTTCCGAAAAGGAGATGAAGCAGTATTTTCAGGAAAATTCTCAAAATTTTCAATTAGGAAGTAACCTTGTACGCCTACTTTTCGTTAAAAGCAATGAAGAAAATAAGGATTTGAAAGAAATAAAAAAGTTGATACAATCGGATGAAAAATCAGACCTAGAAGAGTTAAACATAATCTGCAAAAACACCTGTGAAAACTGGTTTCTCGAGCCATCTACCTGGTTAAATTTTGAAGATGTAACCAAAGAAATTCCGATAAAAACTTATGATGCAATACAATTCCTTCAAAACAATAAATATGTGGAAATAAAAGAAGGGCCTTATATTTACCTCGTTTCAATAAAAGAATATAAAATAAAAAATTCAGCCTCTGAGTACAAATTTGAAAGAGAAAAAATCAGGAAGATTATATTGTTCAGGAGACAAAAAAAATTGTTGAATGAGCTAACAGAAAATTTGAAAAGAGACGCTGAATTAAATAAACAAATAGAGAGTTTTGTGGAATAATATGAAGAAATTTTTAGTGCTTTTTCTGGGTTTAATTTTAGGGATACAAGTTTCAAAGGCCCAGGTTTTAGATGAAATTGTGGCTGTCGTGGCTGATAGGATTATACTTCGTTCCGATATTGAAGTTGCTTTTGAGCAATTTGGCAAACAAACTGGCAATACACACGATTCAATGAAGTGTGAAATCTTGAAGCAAAAACTCATTGAAAACTTAATGATTATTAAAGCCCAAGTTGACAGTTTACCTGTTAATGAAGAGAGGATTGATGCTGAGATAGAAGAACGAATCAGGTATTTTGCCAAACAATATGGTGGTGAAAAAGGCTTGGAAGAGGTAGCTGGAAAAAGTATTCAAGAAATAAAAAACTCACAACGAGAAAACATCCGCAACAACCAGTTAATACAGGAAATGCAAAGGAAAATTGTAAAAGATATTAAAGTTACACCTACTGATATCAAAAACTATTTTAACTCCATTCCCAAAGACAGTCTTCCCTATTATAGCGCAGAGGTAGAGCTAGCGCAAATTATTATAGAACCCAAAATCAGCAAAGAATCCAAACAAGCTGCCTATGAAAAGATTGCTGAATTAAGAAGAAGGATTGTTGAAGGTGGCGAGAAATTTAGCACCTTGGCTTTGATTTATAGTGATGATAAAATATCAGCTAGTAATGGTGGTGAGTTAGGTTATTTTGGCCGAGGAATGATGGTTCCAGAATTTGAAGCAGCAGCATTTCGATTAAAACCTGATAGCATTTCTAAAATCATAGAAACAACCTATGGTTATCATATAGTTCAGCCTATTCAAAGAAGAGGAGAAGAAGTCAATGCTCGTCATATATTGATTATGCCAAAGGTTTATAGTACTGATATGGAATTGGCACGTCAAAAAATGGATAGCATCATTCAATTGGTAAAAATGGATTCCATGAGTTTTGAAAAAGCAGCTCAAAAATTTTCTGATGATACGGAAACCAAAGGATCTGGTGGATTTATTGGATCTGGTGGACTTGGTAATTCCAGAATTGCAGTTGATGAATTAGATAAAAATGTTTATCTCAACATATCCAGTTTAGAACCTGGCGAAATGTCGGAGCCAGAATTAATGTTTTTACCTGGACCAGAACAAAAAAAGGCATGGAGGGTTTACTATTTAAAAAGTGAAACTCCCCCACACGTGGCAAATCTTAAAGACGACTATCAAAAATTTAATGGCTTAGCATTTAACAAAAAACAAAATGATGCCATTCAAAAATGGGTAGAGAAAAACAGAAAAGAGTTTTATATTCAGGTGAATGGCCCTTTTGCAAACTGCAAGCAAGTTGCAGATTGGGTTTCTAAAGGAAAATAATTTAGTATCATGATCACTTATTCAAATGATGCAGAAGCGGCAAAGGCTTTGAGTGCAAAATTTCAAGAACTTAAAAAAGAAATCGGAAAAGTTATAATTGGCCAAGACGAGGTAATTGATAACCTACTTATTTCTATTTTTTCGAATGGACATTCCCTACTGATTGGCTTACCAGGCTTAGCTAAAACCTTGTTGGTAAAAACCATTTCAGAAGTTTTAGACTTAAAGTTTAACCGCATACAGTTTACTCCAGATTTGATGCCTGGAGACATAACCGGTTTTGAAATTTTAGATGAAACAAGAAATTTTCGATTTATCAGGGGACCTCTTTTTGCCAATATTATTTTGGCAGATGAAATCAACCGAACTCCACCCAAAACACAGGCTGCATTATTAGAAGCAATGCAAGAAAAATCTATTACTGCAGGAGGGAAATTACACAAATTAGAAGCGCCTTTTTTTGTACTTGCTACCCAAAACCCAATTGAACAAGAAGGAACTTATCCGTTACCTGAAGCGCAATTAGACCGATTCATGTTTAATTTAATACTTGATTATCCTAGCTTTCAAGAGGAACTTCAAGTTATTAAAAGCACTACTGGTGGAACTCAAGCAACATTGTCAAAAGTGATGCATGCCAATGAAATTCTGCAATTTCAAGAATTAGTTAGAAAAGTTCCTGTACCTGATAATGTATTGGAATATGCTGTAAAATTGGTTTCTAAAACTCGTCCTAGTTCTGAATTTACTAACCAATTGGTAAAAGATTATGTTAGTTATGGGGCAGGACCACGTGCAGGTCAATTTTTAATTCTTGGAGCAAAATGCAGAGCCATTTCAAAAGGAAAATTCTCTCCTGATATTGAAGATGTGAAAGCAATTGCCGTGCCAATACTAAGACACCGTATCATTAAAAACTACAAGGCTGAAGCTGAAAATATGCAAGTAGATACAATTATTCAGGCTTTATTATAAGCCTTTTTGTTCTCTCCATATTTGATTAAAAGTCTTTTCTGCTATTTTAGGAAATTCCCTTTCCTCTCCCCAATCTTTTTTAAAGAATGATTTGAAGGTAAAATTTCGAATTGCCGTTTGTCGGTTTAAATTTTTCCGACTCATCATTAATTTATTCCAAGAGTACCAAGCAATTTTATCTCCTTTGCCAACAAAACCCTGTTGGACAAAATCTCTGCGATTTCTAATTAAATGATTGTGAACATCAATATTTACCGGACAAACTTCGGTACACTTACCACAATTTGTTGAGTGATTACTTAGGAAACCATAGGTTTCTAATCCACCTTTTAAAGGTTGAAGTACTTGTCCAATTGGACCCGCTTGTTTTTGGAGGAATGTAGAATTACCCCCAATGGTTCTATAAACTGGGCAAACATTGTTACAAGCTCCGCAATCAATACAAGACAAAGCCTGTCGTTGATCTTGTGCAGCTAACACTTCTGAGCGACCATTATCTATAAGAATAACAATAAACTCGGAAGGTCCATCAATATCATCTCTATCTTTTGGTCCTGTAATAGTTGAAAAACTCTGTAAAGCTTTCCCTACTGAATGCGAAGAATACAAAGACAAGAATAAATCTAAATCATTCAAACCTGGTATAATTTGATCTATACCTGCTAATACAATATGTGTTTTAGCAAATGCAAAACTCAATCTTCCAGCTCCTGAATCTTCAGAAATAACAACCAAACCACTATCAGCAATTAAAAAATTTGCGCCTGTAATTGCCAAATCAGCTTGTAAAAAATCTTTTCGAAGTTCTTCTCTTATGTCTTGAATCATTTCCGATTCATCAGCATCCATTGAAACCCGAATAGATTGATTGAGCTTAGACTTCAACTCTGAGAATGATTTCTCAATAGTTGGATTAGCATAATTATAGGCCCCACCCTTTAGTTCATTTAAAATAAAATCAGAAACATCACCACTTTGAAAAGGAATTCTTTGTTCTTTTAAATAGGCATCCAATTCAATTTCTTCAGCAAGAATAGATTTACTTCTAATAAGCTTATTTGCCTTTTGCTTTTGAATGATTTGAGCGATCTCTTGTTGGGCATTCGATTTATCATAGGCCCAGATTACTTTTCCGCCTTTTCTTATGATGGAAGCTTCGAAATCAATCAAAAACTTATCTAAGCTCTCATTTACTTTCCATTTGGTATAAGCTGCACGAAGTCTTGCTAATTCAAGATTGCCAAATACACTCATAGCCGAAGACCTTCTTGATTCAAGAGCATCTAATGACTGACTAATATGCTGTCTAAATTCAACAGCAGCAATCTTTTTTTGAATTTCAGAATTAAATTTTTCTTCCTGACGCATGAGCTTTGGACCAAAAATACTGGAAAAAAATTTGATTATGCCAGTAAAACATTATCAATTAATCGAGTTGAACCACAATTTACGGCAACCAAACATACAGCTTCCTTTTTAAAATCTTGTAAAGTTTCAAGAGAGGTTCTATCAGCAATCTCAAAATATTCTAGTTCTAATAAAGGTTCAAGTTGAATCATTTCAATTGATTTTTGCTTGGCCGCTAACCAACTCGACTCATTCCAAGATGATTGCAATTGAAACAAGGCTTTAGATAATAACAAGGCAGCACTCCTCTCCTGCTCGTTTAATCTGATATTTCTGCTGCTCATTGCCAAGCCATCAGCTTCCCTAACAACTTGGCATTGATGAAAAATAATGTTTGGATGATTTCTTTTAATTAATTCCTTCACAACCAAACATTGCTGGTAATCTTTTTGTCCGAAATAAACCTGGTTTGGCTGAACCAAATTGAACAATTTATTTACGATGGTTACAACACCATCAAAATGCCCGGGCCTATGTTTACCCTCCAAGACATGGATAAAATTGCCATAATCATCTGCCGACTCCTTTTGAAGTGAGTCTGGATACATTTCATGAACACTTGGAAAGAACAACAAATCGCATTCCTGTTCTGCCAATAATTTCATGTCTGTTTCCAAAGTTCTTGGATAAGCTTTTAAATCATTTGCATTATTAAATTGAGTTGGATTGACAAAAATACTGCATACAACAAAATCGTTTTCCTCTTTGGCTTTTCTTATTAAAGAAAGATGACCTTCATGTAAAGCACCCATGGTTGGAACGAATCCAATCTTGCTATTTTGGAGATTTTGGGAGTCTAAAACCCCTTTGAGCGAAGAAATAGTTTGAGAAAAAATCACTTTAGTTGCTGGTTTTCAGGATTGTAATAAAAATAGCTATCCTAATTCGGTCGGAATATTAAGAAAATTATTAACAT
>JBMLPO010000265.1:6166-33835 GCA_049242065.1 Bacteroidia bacterium | reverse complement strand
AGAATGGATGGATTCTTTCCCCTGCTTATGATATCAATCCAAATCCTTTTGGATCAGGATTAACTCTAAACATTTCAGAGGATGATAATTCATTAGACATGGAACTTGCATTATCTGTCATTGATTATTTTAGGTTAAAAGAGGGGGAGGCGCTCCAAATAATAAACAAAGTTAAATCTTCTATTAAGAACTGGGAAAAGTTAGCAAATTCGAAAAAAATTTCAAGAGAGGAACAATATAGAATGAAACCGGCTTTTGATGTTTAATTTTTGACATGATTTTTCAATTTTTGCGATTAATCAATTATAAAATTTCCTTCATTCTTTTCGCCATTTCTTTCTTTATTTTAGTACCCGAATGAAAATACTGCATACTGCCGATTGGCATCTTGGGAAAAGATTGGAACAATACGAAAGAACCACAGAACATCAGCTGTTTCTGGATTGGTTATTGAACTTTATTCAAGCTCATTCCATTGATGTACTATTGGTTGCTGGCGATATTTTTGATTCAGGAAATCCTTCTAATGAGGCTTTGAAATTGTATTATGATTTCTTGATTAATATAAAAAAAACAAATTTTAAATGTTTAATCATCATTGGTGGTAACCACGACTCTGTCTCTACTTTAAATGCACCCAAAACTTTGTTGCAATACCTCAATATTCATGTAATGGGAGGTGTTCCAGAAAATCATTTAGAGCAAATCATTCCCATCTTCAATCAGTATAATGAAGTAGAATTAGTTATTTGTGCTGTGCCTTTTTTACGCGATAGAGATATTCGTTTGTCGGTTGCTGGAGAAAGTACTGAGGAAAGAGAGGCGCGCATTAAACAAGGGATTAGCCATCATTACCAAGAATTGATTCCTTCTATTTTACCTTATAAAGAACAAGGTATTCCAGTAATTGCCACGGGTCATTTATATGCAGCGGGTGCAGAACCATCGGATAGTGAAAAAGAAATTCATGTGGGTAGTTTGGGACAGATCGCTGCAAGTCAGTTTCCTACTGAGTTTGATTATATTGCTTTGGGTCATTTACACAAACCACAACTGGTTAATAAATTAGAACATATTCGTTATTCTGGTTCTCCTATTGCTTTGAGCTTTTCTGAAAATGAAGATATCAAACAAGTATTACTCATTGCGACTGAAAAGGGAAAGGAATTACAAATTGATAAACATGAAATTCCTGTATTTAGAAAGCTACTACGACTCAAGGGTAATCTCGATGAACTCAAAGTTCAGGTCTTAGCTATACAAGAGGTTAATAGCATGTTGCCGGCTTGGATTGAATTGCAATTGCTTACAGATAAGTTTGAAGTGAATGTGCAGGACGAATTTCAATCTATTATTAAAACCAAGCCTTTTATAGAAGAATTTTTCTTGCGACAAATTCGCAATACGCCTATCAAAAGTTTAAGTGTACAAGTTGATCAAGCCTTTGAATTGGCGGACTTAAATCCACGTTCAGTCTTTATTAAAAAGTTTGAAAGTTTGAATGTGGATGAAGATACAGCCAAAGAACTTTTAGAAACATTTGATTTGGCTATGAGTAAAATGGAAGGAGGAATCAATTCGTGAAAATTCTTTCTATTCATTTTTTAAACCTCAATTCTTTAAAAGGAAAACACCTCATTCGTTTCGATGAAAGTCCATTGAATGAAGGTGGTTTATTTGCTATTACTGGTCCTACTGGTGCTGGTAAAACTACTATTCTTGATGCAATTACTTTGGCTTTGTATGGTGAAGTACATCGCCATGATAAAGGTGATCCCAATGATATTATGACTAGGCATACGGGCGAGTCGTTTGCCGAAATTGAGTTTGAAGTAAATGGTATCTCTTATCGCTGCAAGTGGTCCAATCACCGCGCAGGAAGAAAGGCAGAAGGTGCAATTCAAGGTGCTAAAATGGAATTGTCTTTGCACAATGGTGAAATCATTTGTTCTCATCCGCTATCTGCGGTTAAAAAGAAAATCATTGAGATTACGGCTCTTGATTTTTCTCAATTCCTTCGCTCTGTCATGTTATCACAAGGTGATTTTACTAGGTTCTTAAAGGCATCAGAAAATGAACGAAGTGAGTTGTTAGAGAAAATAACCGATAGTGCAGTGTACTCACAAATTTCAGCCTATGTGTTTGAACAAAGCAAACTAGTAGGAAGTGAGCTCGAAAAACTTGAAGGCAAAATTCAAGATGTAGTTTTATTGGAGGAGGAGGAACGACAAGTTTATCAAGATTCATTAAACAAGCATCAACAAGACGAAATACAATTCAAAAGCAATCGGACATTATTCCAAGAACGAAAAAACCTGCTTGAGAAAATAGACTCACTTCAGATAAAACTTTTGCAATTGCAAAAGGCCGAATCTGCTTTTTATGAGGAGCAAAAACAATACGCTCAGGAGTTTAATGAACTAGATAACCATCAACGAACATTGGCTTTTATCAAGCCTTTATTTAGCTTGAATCAATTACAACAACAAATTGATATTTGGAAACAAAAATCACATGATTTAACTACTCAACTGCCATTATTGGAACTTGAATCTGTTAATGGAAAACAAGAACTCGATAGGAAACGTGAGCTTATTCATCAACAAGAAAATAAGAACAAAAAGCTCTTTGAACAATTGAAGTTGGCTGATGAAAAAGATGTTGAAATCAAATCACTCAAACAAATTCAAAGCATACAGTTACAAGATATTGAATTATTAAAGGGGCAAATAAAAAAGCAAGAAGAGCTACTCCATGAATTCGGTATAAGTAAGAAAGCTTGTGAGGATGGACTTCAACACATCCAAACTTTTTTACAAGAGAAAAAGCATCTCGAAAAGTTAGATACGCAATTAGCTGATATTAAAATTCATTATGCAAAACTCGATGAACTAGAAAAGAGAATTCAAGAATTGAAATTGTCGCAAGACTTGATTGCAAAGGCCAATCCAGAACTTGAAGACAAGTTGAAAGTGGCTGCTAAGGAGCTACAAGAACTGAATCAAAATCAAATTGAGGTAAACAAAAAAATTGAAGACTTATCTGCTTTACAATTAGAGAAGCAAGTAAAAGAGATTGAAAGCAGTTTAAAAGATTTGCCTCAATTGATTGCTGTTTGTAAAGATCAATTGCGCATTGCCACACAATTACAAATTCAAAGAAAGAGCTTAGAAGAGAAGAGGCAATTACAACTTGATTTGAATACTCGCCTCGAGAAAAACCAAGCCGATTGGATGCAATTAAGGGGGCAACGAAATGAGCTTGAATCACACCTGATCACTTTGCGTGAAGCGTTTGATATGGAGCGACTCATTCGGAATTTTGAATCGGAGAGAGCCTTATTGGAACAAGGCAAACCTTGTCCATTATGTGGTTCGGAGGAACATCCTTATTTGTTACACATGCCACTTTCAGATGAACAAAAGTGGCCTGAGAAAATTGCTAGTCAGGAACAAAAAATTAAAGCTACAATCGAAGAAGAAAAACAAAGGGAATCGGTTAACTTAAAGTTACAAATTGATACCCAAAATTTATTGGAGGCTATTCCACAACTTGAACTTGAAATTCAAGAAAACAAACAATCATTTATTCAGAATAATGCCATGCTGCCAAAAGAATTGAATGATGAACAGATTCCAATAATTCAAGCCATCATATCTAGCAAAACCAAACAACAGGAGGAGTTGGAGATGGCACTAAATGCCCTTCAAGTGAAGACAAAAAATTTGCAACAATTCCAATTGGATTTATTGAGTTTGGAAAATTTATTGATGGCAAAAAGAAATCAATTGGAACAGTTGAACAAGGAACTCGATTTCAACCAGAAACAATCAAATGAATGGCAAGTTGAGGCTAAACAGAAAGAAGAGGTTTTGTTACAATTCACAAAAGATTTGGAACAGATTTTTTCTGGTTTGAATCATGAATTCATTCGCTCCAAAAGAATAGAATTATTGCAAGTAATCACTGCTGATTTTGAACATTATAAAACTTATCAGAAGCAGGTAGTACTAGAAGAACAGCGATTGTTAAGTTTAGATAAAGATATCATCAATCTGCGTAATCAATTAACAGAAATGAATGAGCGATTGAACAACGAATCACAAAAATTAAATCAATTAACAGAAACACTTCGTTTGTTAAATGAAGAGCGTTTTAGCTTGGCAGCAGATGCCAATACCGATGAAGTTCGTACCCAAACGGAGGCCCATATGAAGGGGCTTTTAGATAATCAAAAGGTAATAGAGCAAGCCCAAATTCAATTGCAGGAAAAAATCCATCAGATGGGTGAACAGCTTCAAGAAATACAGTCGTCATACCATACAAATACCTCTAATTATGAAAGGGAATTAAATGAATTGGAGGCTGAATTATTTCAGGTAGGTATCAAGGGTATTGACGACTTAAGGCAAATGATTTTACCTGAAGAGAAACGGAAATTGTATCAGGATAAGGCGGATGATTTATTAAAACGTCAATTGCAATTAGAACAAAGTTTAAAAGAGTGTAATACAGAATTAAACGAATTAATGGCTAGAAAAAATCCTGATGATGAGTTGGCTCAGTTGATTACATGGATACAAGAACTAGAAGAAAAGATTGGCTATATCAACAGAGAAATAGGAAGGATTGAAGAACTATTGAAGCAAGACGAAGCCAATAAAAAACAGGCTGCTGATTTAATGGAAACTTTGGCCAAACAAAGAAAAGAATGGACTAAATGGAAAAACCTCAATAACTTGATTGGCTCAGCAGATGGCAAAAAGTTTAGTCGTTTTGCTCAAGGTTTAACTTTATCTCGTTTAACTGAATTAGCTAATGTACATCTGCAAAAACTAAGTGATAGGTATCGCATTGAAAAGTCGGCAGAGAAGGATCTTGAATTACAAATCATAGATGCTTACCAAGCCGATATCAGCAGACCCATGAGCACCTTATCTGGTGGAGAGAGTTTCTTAGTAAGTTTATCGTTGGCCTTGGGATTATCTGAATTAGCTGGAAGGAAAACCAGAATTGATTCACTGTTTATAGATGAAGGATTTGGTACCTTAGATGCAGATACCTTAGATGTAGCCATGAGTGCCTTAGAGAATTTAAAAGAAAATGGCAAGAGTATTGGAATCATCTCCCATGTAGAAGCATTAAAGGAGCGCATAGGTACACAGATTGTAGTGAGCAAAAAAGAAGCAGGTTCGAGCAGAATTAAACTAATGAGTTTTGGAGAATTGGTAAAAGAATGCAGTTATTGATGTAAATTTTTTCAAACAAATAACAGGCTTTTGTGTTATAAGGCGGTACAGAATCATATGATGCAATACAGTCAAAATATGGTAAAACCACCTATTGTCTGTAGGCTTACATTATATTCGCGCCCTGAAAATGAAAATAAAAGAACTACTTCTGCTTCTGTTTCTGAGCTGTGTCGCCTTTACTGCGATATCCGCTGTATCATTTTCAAATACTGAATTGAAGACCACTCATTCGCTTGAACAAATTGATGCAGACAGTGATTTTTCAGACCAGGAAGAATTTGTATTTAACGCAGAGTTTGATGAAGATGATGATGCAAAAGACAGTTTTATTCAGTTAAAGGGCATTCATTTTATACGTGAGTGTTTGAATTGTCTAACAAATCATCAGCCACTCATCGCATGTACCAAGGAATTTCTCAAGCCTCCTTGTTGGGTTTAGTCCACACATTTTTCTTCGGATTTTAATTTATTTATTGGGTATGAGTTGGTTCAACTAGCTGATACCTATGTCTTTTTTCATGTGTTTTCATCTATTCAACAAGATGAAATAAAACACAAGCATCAACCATTACCAAACTGTTTAAAGAGTAAAATCAAAATGACAAAAACAATGATTGTCACCCTTTTCGCATGGACCCTTATAGCCTGTTCTAGTGAAAAGAAGTCTAATGAAACAAAAGAAGTTTTTAGCACAACCCAAGCTATCGTTATCGATACGAGTTATGTTGTTGAATATGCAGCGGATATTCATTCTATTCAAAATGTAGAAATTAGAACCAAGGTAAAAGGACACCTTGAAAATATATACGTAGACGAAGGTGCATCAGTGAAAGCAGGACAGCTGCTTTTTAGTATCAACAAAGATGCATTCAAATTGCAATTGCTTAAAGCTAGGGCCAATTTAAAGTCTGCAATTGCCCAAATGAAAATAGAACAATTGGGACTTGAGAGTGTAAAAAAGTTATACGAAAAGAATATTGTATCTAAGACCGAATATGATAAAGCCGCTGCTTTGTTAGAGGCTGCCAATGCTAAGTTAGAAGAAGCTAAATCAGAAGAACAAGTGGCAGAGCTCCATTTGTCTTATGCTGAAATTAGAGCACCTTTTGATGGAATCATTGATCGTATTCCATTTAAGAAAGGAAGTATGATTGATGAAGGTTCTTTATTAACAACCATTTCCAATAACAAAGAAGTATTCGCTTACTTTAATGTATCTGAAAAAGAGTATTTGAATATCAGACACCAGAAAGCCTCTATCGACAAAAACAAAATCACCTTGTTATTAGCAAACAATCAACCGCACCGATACAAGGGGAGCATTGAAACCATAGATGGTGAATTTGATAAGAATACTGGAAACATTGCATTCAGAGCCAAGTTTGCTAATCCTGAAATTTTGTTAAGACATGGATCAAGTGGAAAAGTTCAAATCATCAATGAGCTGAACCAAGCGATGATTATTCCTCAAAAATCAACCTTCGAAATTCAAGATAAATACTATGTATATGTAGTGGATGCAAACAATACTGTAAAGGCCAAGAATATAGTAGTTAAGCAGAGTTTGCCGCATTTGTATGTGATAGATAATAATCTATCTACACAAGAGTCGATTGTATTTGAAGGAATACAAAATGTAAAAGATGGGGATCAAATTAAAGGTGAATTTATTTCAATGAAGCAAATCATTTCAAAATTTAACTCGAAATAAATTATGCTGAATCAGTTTATACATAGACCTGTATTATCGATAGTTATTTCATTATTGATTACACTGCTGGGAGGATTGGCTATAGTGCAATTGCCCATGACACAATTCCCGGATATTGCACCCCCAGAGGTAACTGTTACTACGAAATATACTGGAGCCAATGCAGAATCCTGCATCAAAGCAGTAGTTACCCCATTAGAAAGAGCCATCAATGGTGTGCCAGGAATGGCTTATATGTCGTCTGTTTCTGGTAACGATGGTACCAGTGTGATTAACATTATTTTTAAAGCAGGAACTGATCCTGAGATTGCTGCTGTAAATGTTCAGAACAGGGTGGCTTCAGTTTTAGACGAAATGCCACAAGAGGTGATCAAATCCGGAGTTATTGTAGAAAAGGTTCAGAACAGTATGTTGATGTACTTAAACTTACTAAGTACAGATAAAAACTTGGATGAAAAGTTCCTATACAATTATACCGATATCAACATCCTTCCTGAGCTTAAACGTATTGAAGGGGTTGGATTTGCAGACATCATGGGTCAACGTGAATATGCCATGAGGGTTTGGTTGAATCCCCTTAAAATGAATTCTTACGAGATATCAGCAGAAGATGTGGTGCAAAGTTTGAAGGAGCAAAACGTGGAAGCTGCACCGGGTAAGGTAGGAGAGAGTTCTGGAAAAAAAGAACAATCATTACAATATGTAATTAAATATACTGGGAAATATAGTACGAAAGAACAGTATGAAAATGTGGTCATCAAAAGAAACGCGGATGGTCAGATTCTTCACCTAAAAGATATTGCTGAGGTGGAGTTCGGTTCCTTGGGTTATGATATATTATCAAAGGAAAATGGAAATCCTTCTGCTGCTATTGTTTTGAAACAACGTCCAGGAAGTAATGCCAGTGATGTCATTAAAAACATCAAGATAAAAATGAATGAGTTGCAAAAGGGTTTCCCTGCTGGTGTAACTTATACAACAAGTTATGATGTATCCAATTTCTTAGATGCTTCCATTCATGAAGTTCTAAAGACCTTAATGGAGGCCTTCTTTTTAGTAGCATTGATTGTATTTATTTTTCTTGGCGATTTCCGTTCAACTTTGATCCCAGCCATTGCAGTTCCTGTTTCATTAATTGGAACTTTTTTCTTCATGCAATTATTTGGATTCTCTATTAACTTAATCACACTCTTTGCATTGGTTTTAGCAATTGGAATTGTAGTAGATAATGCCATTGTAGTTGTTGAGGCTGTTCATGCCAAAATGGAGGAGCATCATATTGGGGCAAAACAAGCCACAGAATTAGCTATGAAAGAAATGGGTGGTGCAATTGTGGCAATTACTTTGGTGATGTCGGCTGTGTTTATTCCCGTTGCTTTTATGAGTGGTCCGGTAGGAATATTCTACCGACAGTTTTCTGTGACTTTAGCTATTTCCATTGTACTCTCTGGAATCAGTGCTTTAACTTTAACTCCTGCACTTTGTGCGATGTTGTTAAAAAATACACATGGACAGGCGAGGAAAAAGAACTTACTCAATCGCTTTTTGGATGCGTTTAATAACAATTATAACAAACTCGAAAAGAAGTACAGAGATATCCTTGTTAAAATTGTAAATAGAAGAGTTGTTACCACTTTGTCTTTGCTGGTTTTTTGTCTTTTTACTTGGGGAATAGCAGGCGTTTTGCCATCAGGTTTTATTCCTAATGAAGACCAAGGTACCATCTATACCAGTGTTACAACTCCTTCTGGCGCTACATTAGAAAGAACAGAAGAAATACTGAATGAAATACAAAGTGTAGCATCAGAAATCAAAGAGATCAAGTCGGTATCGAGTTTGGTGGGTTATAATTTTATTACTGATGGAACAGGTGCTTCTTATGGCATGAAATTAATGAGCTTAAAAAATTGGAATGAACGTGAGTTGACAGACCAACAAATCATTCAAATTTTAAAGGATAAAACAGCTTATATCAAAGATGCTAAGATTGAATTTTTTACACCTCCTCCCGTTCCAGGTTATGGTAATTCCAGTGGATTTGAATTGAGGATATTAGATAAAACAGGAAAAGGTGATTTAAAAGCAATTGAACAAACGGCTCATCAATTTTCTGCTGAATTGAATAAACGTCCTGAAATTAAAAATGCATTTTCATCTTTTGATGCAAGTTTCCCTCAGTATCTCATTCATATAGACAATACCAAGGCTGCGCAAAAGGGAGTAGTGATTCGAGAAGCACTGAGTACCCTTCAAACATTTTTAGGAAGTGATTATGCCACCAATTTTATCAAGTTTGGTCAAATGTATAAAGTGATGGTACAAGCCGCACCAGAGTATAGAGCCAAGCCTGAAGACCTATTAAAACTAACAGTTAAAAATAGGGATGGAAATATGGTTGCCATTTCTTCTTTTTTGAATATACAGAAGGTATATGGTCCAGAACAAATTACTAGGTACAATATGTATCCTTCTGCAATGGTGAATGGCGAACCGCAAAATGGATTCAGTAGCGGTCAAGCTATTGATGCCATTAAACAAGTGGCTGCCGAAAAACTGCCAAAGGGTTATGGCTTCGACTGGGCAGGTTCATCAAAAGAACAAGCCAATGCAGGGAATGATGCCATCTATATTTTTCTAATCTGTTTGATTTTTGTGTACCTCATTTTGGCAGCACAATACGAAAGCTTCGTGCTTCCTTTGCCTATCATTCTTTCTTTACCTCCAGGTATATTTGGTGCATTTTTTCTATTAGCAGTTATGGGTTTAGAGAATAATATCTATGCCCAAGTTGCCATGGTTATGCTCATTGGTTTATTGGGTAAAAATGCAGTACTTATTGTGGAGTTTGCAGTACAAAAAAATAGAGAAGGATACTCTCCTTATCAAGCTGCAATAGAAGGGGCCCGCCTACGTCTTCGCCCAATTCTCATGACCTCATTTGCATTTATTGCAGGACTTCTTCCTTTACTTTTTGCAAGTGGTGCTGGTGCTATTGGAAACAAAACCATTGGTGCTGCATCTGCGGGTGGAATGTTGCTGGGAACTGTTTTTGGAATTCTCATTATACCAGGTTTGTATTTCATGTTTGAAACCATTTCAAGCCGATATGTTCACCCTCATCAAATTGAATCAAATCCTTTAACCGAAGAAATCAATCACCATGATCAAACTAAATAAACTGATTTATTGCTGTCTTTTAGGATTCGGTATTTTTTATGCAGGATGCAAAATGCCTGAAAACACTATAGTCAATAGCAAAAAGACAATTCCAGTTTCCTATTCCTCTTCTTCAGATAGCAGCAATTCCGCAGAAACCAATTGGAGAACTTTCTTTACAGATAGCATCCTTGTAGGACTCATCGATACGGCATTGAAAAACAATTATGATGTATTGATGACTTTACAAAAGATTGAAGTAGCGCGAAGTGATATGAGATTGAGTAAGGGTGCGATGTTACCTAATGCAAACTTGAACTTGGCTAATTTGCAAAGGAAGTTTGGTTACTATACCATGGATGATGCAGGTAACCGTGTAACAGAAATTACGCCAGGTCAGCTGATTCCAACTCATTTGCCAGATTATTTTGTGGGATTGCAAAGCAATTGGGAGATTGATATTTGGGGAAAATTGCGAAACAAAAAGAAAGCTGCTTTTCTCAGGTATCTAGCAAGTCAAGAGGCAGTAAACTTGGTTCGTACCAATTTAATAGCTGAGATAGCAAATGCATATTATGAGCTGCTTGCTTTAGATGTTGAACTTGGAATTATTGAAGAGACCATTCAAATCCAATCCAATATGTTAGAAATTTTTGAAGTGCAGAAGCAGTCGGGAATTACCAATGAATTGGCAATAAAACAATTTGAAGCACAGGTATTGCATAGTAAAAACTTGAAGTTTGAATTGCTTCAAAAAATCAATGAGAATAACAACAAGATAGGTTTTTTATTGGGCCAATATCCGCAAGCCATACCTCGAAAACAAGCCAACTTTAGTTCAAATTATCCAATGGTAATGAAGGCTGGAATTCCATCTCAGTTATTAGCAAACAGACCAGATATCAGACAATCGGAATATGAATTGATGGCGGCAAATTTAAGTGTAAAAGCTGCGAAGGCTGCATTCTATCCTTCCTTTATCATTACAGGTAATGCGGGTTTTCAGGCTTTTAATACCTCTTATTTATTTATTTCTCCTCAATCAATAGCGTATAATGTTTTAGGTAATTTAACTGCTCCTTTTATCAATAGAAGTGGAATAAAGGCTCAATTCAACACAGCCAAAGCCAATCAAATAGAGGCAATGTATAAATACCAAAAAACAATTTTAAACGCGTATGTAGAGGTATCAAATGAATTATCGAATATCAAGAATTTAGAAAAGATTGTAGAACTCAAATCGCAAGAGGTTTCTGCTTTAGAAAAGTCGATAAGCATTGCAACAGAATTGTTCAAATCTGGACGCGCTACCTATTTCGAAGTATTGATGACACAAGGCTCTGCACTGGAATCGAAATTAGATTTGGTAACAGCTAAGAAGCGACAATTCAATGCTACAGTAAATGTTTACAAAGCTTTAGGTGGAGGTTGGAAATAAAGATTTTGAAATAGTTCACAAGTAGTCAGTTTTTCATAGTACAGAAAGGGTTAAAGTCCGGTAGAGGTAGTGTATACCCCTATCGGATTTTTTTGTACTATCTAATAAGTTCATCTAATTATTAATCTGTTTGATTGTTGATGACTATTGGAATCAAGTTTCCTAAATTTATTTGAACCATTAAACAAATGAATCTTTCTTTTTCCTATACAAAAGTAGCTATGCTTTTGAATGGTTATTTAGGGTTTTTGCTGCTAAACAATTTCTTATTTAAATAATAACATGCCCAAGCAGAACCCGCTCCCAGTGCGGCTCCAGCCAATATATCAGAAGGATAATGAACACCAACATGCATTCTTGAATAAGCCACTGCGCTAGACCAAGTATAGGCCGGAACTATAACATACCATTTTGGATACAGTATACTCAATGAAGTTGCTGTTGCAAATGAAGAAGATGTATGATTGGATGGAAAGGAGTATCCACTTTCTTTGGGTCCGTATAATTCTATTTCAGCATAGCTAAGATAAGGTCTTTGTCTTTTTACCAGTTCTTTGAGCACATAACCACCTCCAACTGCAAGAACAAAACTACTACCCGTAATGAATGCATTTCTTTTTAAGGTCTTATCTTTTTGTAGACTACCTTTTAAGTACATCAATGCAGGAATACCCAAACACAAAGGAGCTACCGATTCGCTAATTAAGAGGGCTGTTCCATCCAAGTTTTTGTTTCTGTTGGTATTGATCTGTTTTAGGAGATTGATATCTGCATTTTGTGCAAATACCATTTGTGATAAAAATAAGAATACAAAAACAGCAAGCCGATACTTAGGAAACAATGTTTGAAATATTAGAATTCAAATATGGAATCAATTTGCGATAAAAAAAATTGTATTTATTGCAGGGATGGACGGACGGCCATCCCTGCAATAATCCCCATCAATCCTAAACACTACCTCCCATCCCAACGATTTTTAGGTAAACTGCCCAATTTCAACCTACCTTTACAAAAATTTTTATGTTGAATTTCGAAGACCTCAAACTAAGTAAGCCCCTGCTAAATGCATTGCAGGAGCTCGACTATATACATCCTACTCCAATACAAGAGAAATCGTTTTCTGTAGTTAAGTCTGGTAAAGATGTGATTGGTATTGCCCAAACAGGTACAGGAAAAACCTTTGCATATCTCTTACCTATTCTGAGTTTATACCAATATACCGGTCAAAAATCACCTAAAACCTTGATTTTAGTCCCAACTAGAGAATTGGTTTTACAAGTAGTGGCTGAAATTGAAAAACTCACCAAGTACATGAACGTGCGATATGCAGGTATTTTTGGTGGTTCCAATATCAATCCGCAAAAGGCAGCAATTGTTGATGGATTGGATATTTTGGTTTCTACTCCAGGTCGCCTCATTGATATGGCGATGATGGGTGTTGTGAAACTAAAAACGGTTCAACATTTTGTGATGGATGAGGTAGACGAAATGATGGAAATTGGTTTCCGTGCCCAACTCACCACCATCCTCGATTTATTGCCAACTAAACGTCAGAATATTTTCTTTTCTGCAACGCTGAGTGAAGACATCAATTTGCTAATTAATACCTTCACCAAGAATCCCGAAAAGATTGAAGTTGCGGTTCATGGCACGCCTTTAGAGAAAATCAAACAATTGGCTTATGATGGTCCCAATTATTTTACCAAGGTAAATTTAGTTAACCATTTTTTGGCCGATAAAAAGGAATTCAATAAGGTAATGATTTTTGTCAGCACCATCAAATTAGCAGATAGGTTATTTGCGCAATTGTTGCCTACTTACAAAGATGAATTGGCATTGATTCATTCAAACAAATCGCAAAATATCCGATTTGCTACCCTGGCAAATTTTCATAATGGCACCAATCGTATTCTCATTGCAACTGATATTGCTGCAAGAGGTTTGGATATTTTTGAGGTATCGCATGTAATCAATTTTGATACACCCAAAGAAGCAGGAGATTATATTCACCGTATTGGAAGAACGGGCAGAGCTGGAAAGAATGGTATTGCACTTACCTTTTTCAATGAGGTAGAAGAACCTTATTTAGAAGAGATAGAGGCTTTGATGAAGATGAAGGTGACGCGTAAAAGAATTCCTAAAGAAGTAGAAATTTCTTCTTTCTTTGGTGAAGATGAGCGTCCGCAGATTAAAATGAAAAATTATCTGCCACCTTCAAAAAAGAAACCCGCAACTGCCGCCAAACAAGAAAAAAAGGCAAAGAATACAAAAGTGAATTTAGGTGGACCGCGAAAACGGAATCCCAATAAAACCAAACCAAGAAACCGCGCTGTTCAAAGAAACCGTGCAAGGAAGTAATTGGAAACAAAAGCACTTTGTTTAACAAATTGTTTTCAATAGCTTTTCATTCTTCAATCACTTGTTTCTTTGTTATCATTGTAAATCATTTTATTTCATGAATTTATTATACAATTATCTTAAACCATATAGGTCATTATTGATGTTGGCTCTCTTTTTAGCAGCAGCCAATCAAAGTTTCTCAATGATGGATCCTTATATTTCTCAACTCATCATCGACCAATACTTATTAAAAGCAAAATCACTTCCTTCAGATGTATTTTTGGCGGGTGTCATTAAGTTGCTATTGTGCTCAGTAGGTGTTGCTTTTATGTCGAGAGTAGCGAAAAATTTCCAAGATTACTTCACCAATGTGATCATACAAAGATTAGGTGCTGATATCTATTCAGATGGTATCAAACATTCATTGGCTGTATCATATGAAGAATTTGAAGATCAAAGAAGTGGAGAAACTTTGGGTGTCTTACAAAAGGTTCGACAAGATACAGAGAAGTTAATACAAGCAGTGATTTCAGTCTTGTTTACTACCTTTATTGGTATTGTATTTGTTTCTTATGTGGCCATTCAGGTGAATTGGTTAATTCTTCCTGTTTTCATTTCTGTTATTCCCATATTAGGTCTGTTAAGTTCTTTATTGAGTAAAAGAATCAAGAAAATGCAGAAGCTGATTGTGTCTGAAACCACGCAATTGGCGGGCTCTACAACAGAATCATTAAGAAATATCGAACTGGTTAAAAGCTTGGGATTAACCAGTCAGGAAATAAACCGACTAAACACCACCACCACTAAAATTTTAGGTCTGGAGTTAAAGAAGGTAAGGTATATCAGAAGTTTGAGTTTTATCCAAGGTACCTCAGTTAACCTGTTACGAACTGCAGTGATGTTTGTGATGATGTATTTGATTTTTAAAGATCAGATTTCTGTTGGTCAGTATTTCATGATGATGTTTTATTCCTTCTTTATTTTTGGTCCAATACAAGAATTAGGGAATGTGATTAATGTGTACAGAGAGGCCGAGGTAAGTCTAGCTAATTTTCAAAAAATACTTGATACTCCTATAGAGCCAAAGGCAGAGTCGCCACAAGCTTTAAATGAGATTCAAAAACTTACATTTAACCAAGTTAAGTTTGCTTATCAAAGTTCGAACAGGCCTTCTTTAAATGAAATTTCTTTTGAAGTAAAGAAAGGCGAAACCATTGCATTTGTTGGCCCTTCAGGTTCGGGTAAAACCACATTGGTAAAATTATTAGTGGGCTTATACAGACCTAAAGAAGGTGATATTTTATACAATGATATTTCATCAAAAAATATTCAGCTAGATGAGTTAAGGGAACAAATTGGTTTTGTAACACAAGACACACAATTGTTTTCTGGTTCCATCAAAGAGAATTTACTTTTTGTTAAACCAGATGCAAGCGACGAAGAAATTAATTCGGTTTTACAAAAAGCAAGTTGTCAGAATTTACTCGCTAGAGCTGATAAGGGAATTGATACCATCATAGGTGAGGGCGGAGTAAAAGTTTCGGGTGGTGAAAAGCAAAGATTGAGTATTGCTCGCGCCTTATTACGCAATCCAAGATTGTTGGTGTTTGATGAAGCTACTTCTGCACTAGATTCAATTACAGAAGAAGAAATCAGTCAGACCATCAGGGAGGTTACATCTAAACGAGATCATATCACCATTTTGATTGCACATAGATTAAGTACCATTATGCATGCCGATCGTATTTATGTATTGGAATTGGGTAAGGTAATTGAATCGGGTAAACACCAAGACTTAATTGATGAAAAGGGCTTGTATTATGCTATGTGGCGTCAACAAATTGGTGAAGGTAAAATTGTTAAGACCATTTAAACCAACTGGGTATGAACACGCAAATTGATGAGAAGGACATTTTTTTTACTGACCCTACTTTAAAACGTGAGATTTTACAACAAGCGATTATCCGAAACTTTCATCAAGATCATCCAATAACACAACCTGGAGATGAAATTTTATACATTCCAATTGTATTAAGTGGATGTATCAGAATTCTTCGTCAGAATGAGGAAGGAGAGGAGGTTTTCCTTTATCATTTGTATCCTGGACAAACCTGCGCTATGTCATTAACATGTTGTCAATCGGGAAAAAGAAGTATGATCAAGGCCATCGCAGAAATGGAATCTAGGTTATTGATGATTCCTGTAAAGTTGAGTGAAGATTGGTTCCGTTTTCCAGAATGGAAAGCCTATATCAGCAATAATTATCAAACACGTTTTGCTGAATTGTTACAGGTAATTGATTTGATTGCATTCAATAACATGGATAAGCAATTGTTACATTATATCAAAGAAAGAGCAAAGGCATTAAATGTAAAAGTATTAGATATAACTCATCAAGAAATTGCTGAAGAATTACACACCCACCGGGAAGCCATCAGTCGCTTATTAAGAACAATGGAACAAAAGGGATTGGTGAAATTAGGCAGAAACAGTATTCAAATTATATAAAGGATTCTCATAAAATATTCGTTCACATGAAATCAACTTTAACAGGTATTTTATTCGTTTTGTTATCGAACCTAGTATGGGCTCAAAACAAAGATTCAGTTTTAATTCGTAACATGTTTGAAGAGGAGTTTCAATCTGGAAAAACCTACTCCAATCTTGAATACCTCTGTAAAAAAATTGGAGGTCGTTTAAGTGGCTCTCCTCAGGCTGAAGCTGCTGTTAACTGGGCTTATAAAACATTAAAGGCAGAAGGGTTTGATTCAGTATGGTTACAACCTGTGATGGTTCCTCATTGGGTTCGTGGTGAAAAAGAACAAGCGTATATCATCAGCAATGGTAAAAAAACAGAACTGAGTATTTGCGCTCTAGGTAATAGTGTAGGCACTACTAAAAATGGCATCAAAGCAAAGGTAATTGAAGTAAAAACTTTTGAAGAATTAAGAACCATGAGTAATGATTTTGTTAAAGGCAAAATTGTTTATTTCTCGCGTCCTTTCCCAGACAATGTTCTCACTTGCGGTTCGGCTTATGGAAATACAGTAAACCAACGTGGTCAGGGTCCGGTAGAAGCTGCTAAAAAAGGTGCTATTGGAGTTATTGTAAGAAGCATGACTCATGCCTATGATGATTATCCTCATACAGGTGCTACAAATTATAAAGACAGTATTCCCAAAATACCAGCTTGCGCTGTAAGTACCATGGATGCTGCAATTTTGAGTGAGGTATTGAAATTAAATCCCAATGCAGAACTATACTTTCGTCAAACCTGTCAAATGTTACCAGATGTTCTAAGTTACAATGTGGTAGCAGAAATAAAAGGTACTGAATTTCCAAATGAATATGTGATTGTAGGTGGGCATCTCGACTCATGGGACAATGGCGAAGGAGCTCATGATGATGGTGCTGGAACCGTTCAAAGTATGAATGCTTTGAGGTTGATATTACGTGCGGGTATCAAACCTAAAAGAAGCATCAGGGCAGTATTATTTATGAATGAAGAAAATGGTTTAAAGGGAGGTCTAAAATATGCAGAATTGGCAGAAATAAATAAAGAGAAACACCTTGCCGCCATTGAGACTGATGCAGGTGGTTTTATGCCTCGTCATATTGGTTTTACAATGAAAAAAGAAGAACTCAAAAAGTATGCTGTTTGGCAAGAATTACTCGGCCCTTATGGAGTTCAGGCTTTTGATGAAAATGGTGGTGGCGCAGATATTGGTCCATTGAGAAAACAGGGCACTACTTTAATTGGTTATCATCCAGACGGACAAAAGTATTTTGACTATCACCATACCTCCAATGATACTTTTGATAAGGTACATAAAAGAGAATTGCAGTTTGGTACTGTTGTATTGGCCAGTTTGGTTTATTTAATAAGTGAATACGGATTATAGCATACAGAAATGAAAATCATCAGTTACAATGTAAATGGCATTCGTTCTGCCATGAGCAAAGGTTTAGTTAATTTTATGCAAAGCAGTGGTGCTGATGTTTTTTGTTTTCAAGAAACAAAAGCCGAATCGGTAAATATCAAGGCTGAGGAATATAGTTTTGATGTAATTGGATACAAACATCGCTATTGGTTTAGTGCTGAAAAGAAGGGCTATAGCGGGGTTGCCATTTTTAGTAAAATCAAACCCGATCACGTAGAATATGGCTTTGGAAATCCTGAGTATGATAGAGAAGGCAGAATCATTAGAGCTGATTTTGGTGATACTTCTGTCATCAGTGTTTACATTCCAAGTGGCTCAAGTGGTGAAGAAAGACAAGCATACAAAATGGTTTGGTTGGAATACTTTGAAAATTACATCAAGGAGTTAAGTTGGAAATTTCCAAACCTAATTATTTGCGGTGATTACAATATCGTTCATCATCCTATTGATATTCATGACCCAGTAAGCAATAAAAATTCTAGTGGGTTTTTACCTGAAGAGCGCGCCTGGTTGACACAGTTCACAGAAGCAGGATTCATTGATAGTTTTAGGTTTTTTAACAAAGACCCTCATCATTATAGTTGGTGGAGTTACAGAGCTGGTTCAAGAGCAAGAAACAAAGGTTGGAGAATTGATTATTGTATGGTTCATGAATCTCTAAAATCACAGATTAAAGCCGCAGGAATTTTATCAGATGCAGTTCACTCAGACCATTGCCCTGTATTTGTAGAAATTAAATAATATAAATCTATTGTTAAAAATAGTAAACAGCATGATATAACTTGTTGAATTGATTTACTTTGTACATCTGCTCAAAGCATGCGATTCTCAAGAAATTTTCAGCTGTTGGTATTATTCCTACTCTGTTCCTATTCAGGGTTCTCGCAGCCTGTTGCAAATTTTATCGCAAATAAAGTCAGTGGTTGTGCACCACTAACAGTTAATTTTACTAGCACATCCACTGGTAATCCAACTAGCTACCTTTGGGATTTTGGAAATGGTAATACCTCAACATTAGCAAATCCTTCTGCATCTTATGTGAATCCAGGTAAGTATACAGTTCGTTTAACGGTTACAAATGCTGCGGGTTCAAACCAGAAAATTATCAATAATTATATTGATGTATATCCACTTCCCTCTGTAAAGTTTGGCTCTTTCAAACAAACTGGATGTACACCATTATCAATTGCATTTAGAGATTCAAGTTCAGCAGCACTAACTGGTCTTAAGTCGTGGGCTTGGGATTTTGGTGATGGTAATGTTTCTAGTCAGAGAAACCCCAACAATACCTTTAATCTTCCTGGAAATTATTCTATTAGTTTATTGGTAACCGATTCGAACAATTGTTCCAATTCTTTAATCAAAACAAATTATATCAATGTACAGGCTCCACCCACCATTGATTTTACTTCAAGTTCATCCTTTGGGTGCAGCTTACCCTTTCAACCAACACTCAATCCTGTTATCAATCCACCTGCGGGTAATTATACCTATTTATGGAATTTTGGAAACAATAGCACCTCTACTTTAGCGAATCCTCAAGCCAATTATACAACTAAAGGAACTTATCCTGTAGGATTGCGTGTAATCAATCAGGCTCAATGCACAGTGAGTGTTGTGAAACCTAATTTCATGAGGGTAATTGATATTGTTCCGGATTTTGTAATAGACGGCACTCCAGATTTGTGTGCACCCGGAAATGTAAGGGTGATGAATGCTACTGTATTTGATACATTAGGAATCAATTATGAATGGTATCTAAATGGTATACTGGTTTCTAGTTTCAAAAATGTTCAGCTGAATAATTTACCTGTTGGCAATCATTCTTTGGAATTGAGAGTGAAGGTGGGAAACTGCATTGCTTCAACAGTGAGAAATTCATTTATTAATGTGATTCCTGGGCCTAAGTCTAATTTTTATGCAGACCAAACCAAATATTGTAAAGTACCAAGCGCTGTTTCATTCAAGGATAGCAGTTCGAATGTAGTGGCGTGGTTATGGAATTTTGGAAATGCCCAAGCAACCAATATCAAAGATCCAGTTGTTAACTATACCAATTTTGGCGAGTATACAGTGAGTTTAATCACAACTCACGCCAATGGTTGTAAAGACACTTTGATAAAACCTTTATACATAAAAATTAAACCAGCATTTGTTTTACCATTAATAAGTCCCAAAAGCGGTTGTGTTCCACTTCAAGTAAATTTTGGTGTGTATGATACCAATTCTCCTCCATTTAACTCGTTTTTATGGAACCTCGGAAAACCAGGACTCACCAGTAATCAAGCATCACATACTTATACTTATACAGATACCGGCACTTATATAGTTTCTTTGCGTGCTACCAATGCAGAATCTTGCATTTCTATGCGCTATGATACCATTAAAGTTGGAATGGTTTTAAATCCTGATTTCTCCTCTTTTAAAACAACTTATTGTTATGGTGAACAACCTATTTCACTCCAAATTCCTAATAACTTAAAGGTTCCTGGTTTTACTTATACATGGGTAACTAAAGACTCTAGTTTTGGTGGAAGTGCTTTAAACAATCAAGTATTCTTTAAAGACACAGGATGGCAAAGTTTGAGTTTAGTGATCAGTCATAATGGTTGTAGTTCAGGGGTACTGAAAGATAGTATCATTAGGGTATTAGGTCCTATAGCCAAATACAGTTTTAGTTATTTACCTTGTTCCAATTCTCAGATTCAGTTTATCAATAGGAGTGTTGGCGGACATAAATTTATTTGGGTTTTTGGTGATGGAGATTCTTCTAGTGCCTATTCTCCAACACATAGCTATGATTCCTCTGCAACTTATTTGGTCAGATTGATTGCTATAGATACATTAACTGCATGTTCTTCAAGTTTTATTTTGCCAATAAAAGTTGAAGTGAATATCATCCCTAGATTTCAAATTTCTAAAAATAAGGGTTGTTTTCCTTTGTTGGTTTCTTTGGTGAATACAAGTAGTCCAATGACCAATATTATCAAAACAGAATTTATTATCGATGGTAAAACCCTTGTTGGAAATACTGCTTCTGCTCTGTTAGTGAACCCAGGAAAGTACTCTGTCACCATGGTGCTTACAGATAACAAAGGCTGTTCTTTTTCGCTAACTAAAATTGATTCTATTCAAGTTATCAATGCCAATGTTGAGTTTGCCTCATCTCCTAATATTTCATGTTTGCCATTATTGCTCAGCGCCAGAGATACCAGTGAATCTGATTTCCCAATTGTTAGAAGAATTTGGTCTTGGGGTAATGGTGATACTACAGTTTATACGCATCCCGACTCTGTAAATGCCCGCTATTTTTATACAAAGCCACCCACTAACCAAGCAGATGGTTTCTTTCTAAAACTTACCATTCAAGATTCGGAAGGTTGCAGGTTTTTTAATTCAAAGAAAATATTTCTGTCAAAACCCATCCCTGATTTTTCTTATTTACAAAAGAAGAATTGTATCAGAGATACATTTGTTTTCACTCCAAATCCAGACAATCAAATGGGCCTTGGTGCCCTCAGTTTTAATTGGAAAATTCTTGGTAATTCCTATACGAGTAGGCTTGCAGAATTACAATTTTCTGGAGATACAAGTATTCCTGTTTTGTTAAGCGTAACAGATGTCAATGGTTGTAAAGACAGCATTTCCAAAACTATTCCAATATTAACTGGTCCACCAACCGTTTTGTTTGATGCCAATCCAAAGGTAATCAACTGTCCTGGCCCACCTATTTTCTTCACTGATTATAGTGCAGCAGGCTCGACTCCTATTACCTCATGGCAATGGAATTTTGGAGATGGAGGCCAGTCTGATTTACAAAACCCTGCTAGAATTTACTTATTGGCAGGTACCTATTCGGTATCTCTTACCTTAACAGATTCATTGGGATGTAAGGCAAGCCAATCCATTCCAGATATGCTGGTTATAGGTGGACCAAAGGGAAATTATACCATTACTCCTGATTTTGGCTGCGCTCCTTTGTTGGTTCAAATGAATTCAACGAGCAGTAATGTGATTAAATTTGAATGGGATTTTGGAGATGGAATATTAGACACCAATGCCAATACCAGTCATATTTACAAACACGCTGGCAGGTATATTCCTAGTTTAACATTAGTAGATTCTGCTGGTTGTAAAATTGGGCTTCCACCTATAGATACTATTATGGTTTTGCCAAACCCACAAGTTGATTTTAGTGTAAGTAAAAAAATCAATTGCTTAGGAGCAGATGTTGAGATAAACGGAAGCGTTTCAAGCATCAACCCTATTGTATCTTATTGGTGGAAGATTGATACAACTAGTTATAACAGCTTAGGTCCAATTAACTACAACTGTAATAGAGTAGGTGATATACCTGTTTTGTTTGAAGTTGTTGATGTTAATTCATGTAAAGGAAGCATGATAGATTCTTTTGCTATTCAAGTTTTCAGAGATTCTATTGCTCCATTGCAACCAAGTCCAATCAGGGCAAGTGTGGTAAATGATGAATCAGTTGATTTCTCTTTTAAACGCTCAACGGAAGCCGACTTTGACCATTACTTGATTTTGTATGATTTCAATGGTGCAATTCCAAATCAATCAAGAATTATTATTGATATCAATGATACCATTCCTGTTTTTGATAACTTGAATACACGTCAGTTTACTTATTCCTATCAAATGCAAACAATAGATGCTTGTAAGAATGTTTCCATCATTTCAGAAAAGCATACCACCATGGAATTGAAAGCTGAAGGAATTGTAAATGCAGTTAGTTTAACATGGTCTCCTTATTTGGGTTGGGACGCTGTAATGGCTTACGAAATTTACAGATACCAAGATGAAAGCAATCAGTTTGTGAAAATTGCCCGACTGGCTGATAGCATCAGAACCTATATTGATACACAAATTTATTGTCATCGATTATTCAGGTATCAAATCAAGGCGATTCAATCAAATACCACTTCATTTAGTGATACTGCAGCAGCAATACCTTTGTTTGAAGCGAGTACACCTTTTACAAGAACAATAAGAGTAACAGTGGAAGAGGATGAATCAGTTTTGTTGCAATGGTTCAAGCGTAAACATCAATATCCATTTAATTATATTATTAAACGTTATTCTGATGATCCAAATAGACCATTTAAACGAATTGTTGTAAGTAGTTTAGATAGCTTTTATAGAGATAAAGATGTGGATGTAGATGCCTTTAGTTATAGTTATTTTGTGCAATTGGAAGATGAATGTGGGGGCGTGGGGGAACTATCGAATGAAGCAAAAACCATCCTGCTTTTGGTTGATATTGAAAAGAATGACAAGCTAACTGAAGACCCCAAAATTTATTGGAGTCCTTATCAGAAATGGGCATCAGGTATTGAAAAGTATGAAGTGTATTTCTACAATGATAGTATAGGTTCTATGCAATTAATTAGTTCGAAAAAACAAAATGATTCGCTAGAAACAACGCATGCTTATTTAAACTTTGATCAAGATGATTATTGTTATAAAGTGATTGCTTATCAACAAGACAGCAATTGGGTTGAGAGTTGGTCGAATAAAGCTTGTGTTTCAACCAAACCAAGATTATATGCACCCAATGCATTCACTTGTAATGGAGATAAATTGAATGATGGATTTTTGCTCAAAGGAGTTTTTATTTATCAATACAATTTACGCATTTATGATCGCTGGGGTACATTGGTATTTGAAACCAACAATCTCAATGAGGCTTGGGATGGCACATTTGGCTCTGAAGCCGCACCTGCAGGAGTATATGTTTACATTGCCAATGCTGTTGGAAGAAAAGGCGATTATGTAACTTTAAAAGGGAATGTAACTTTACTCAGGTAAATCAATTTTGAATTTGAATTTTTCTAAAATGATTTCCTTTTTCGGTTTGTATTTTTAATAGGTATAAACCATTTGGTAAATGACAATTTAATGTTTTATCCTTGTTCATTCCCGAGCATGTCTCTAGCAGTTTCCCGTTGAGATCATAAAGTGACAATTCAAAATCCATTATTTTTGATTGCACTTGAATAGATTCTTTTGCAGGATTTGGAAAAACAGTAAACTCCGATTCAAAACTCAATGATTCAATGCTAGTTAATGCTGGATTTTTAAGAATGACAATATCATTCAAAATATAATTTTCAGGATCGAATACTATTTTCACAACACTATCAGTAACTGCTATTTTGTGGTAATCATTTTCATTGGTGGTACCATCATATCTTATATCTAATGAATCACCCTTGTGGTAATAAAACCGGTAGTTCATTGGAATACTAAATAGATTTGAATAACCTTTTGCATTTTTCTGATTTGATAATAGATGCACAAAACCAGGTGTATAATTCCAAGATATAATATAGGAAGGATAAGCTCTTGAATAAATCCATTCATTAAAAAAGGCATTTAGATTTTTTCCAGAAACCTGTTCCATGACGTTTTGGAAGTCGGGTGTTCTCGCAGTGCTACCCCCAAATGTTTTGAGATATAATTTTAAACCAGCAAAGAATGCACTATCTCCCACAACATATCTTAACATATGTAAGACAGCACCACCTTTATTGTAAGTTAAACTGCTGCTAAACAATCTTGGCACATTTGCAGTGTCTATGATATAAATGGATTCTGTTCCGTTTTTAGCGTTGTTGTGTACATCAATCATTTCTGCTTTTTCTTCTCCAGGTTTTAATCCTTCTAAGGCTAAGAATTCTGTATAAGTAGCAAATCCTTCATTGAGCCATAAATCAGACCAAGAGCCGCAAGTAACATGATCTCCAAACCATTGATGACCCAATTCATGAGCCACAATTGTATAAGGAAAAATCCCCTGAGTTGTCATTGTTTGATGTTCCATGCCACCAGAAAATGGAGCCATAGAATGACCATATTTTTCTTTATGAAATGGATACAAGCCAAATAATTCACTGAAGTATTCTAACATATCTGTAGTGGCATCAATATTGGCTTTATTGTTTGTGTAAGCCTTTTGGTTGTAGAGATAATGTTGAATTAATATACTATCCGAATATCCTTTAGGCTTGGCATAATCAGTAATTTCTATGTATTCACCCACACTTACAGAGATGAGGTAATAATCAATGGGATAACGAGATTTCCAATCGAAACGATTTGAGTTATTGTTGATTGAAAGTACTTGAATTAATTTACCATTACTACCAACACGATTGTTTTTTCCTGTTGTAATTTCTAGGTCTACAGAATCTATTTTATCGTTTAAGCTTTGTTTGCAAGGCCACCATTCCATTGCTGCATAAGGCTGACTTAAGCTCCAAGTTATTTGAGCTCCATAGGTTTGGGATCTTCCAGTAGAGAAGCCGTTTCCAATGGCCGCACTAGCATCAGAAGGAGGTAAACCATGATAGTATATTTCAAGTTCAATCCATTCGCCTTTATTGTAAGATTGATTCAGCTTACAATACACTCCGTGATTAACTCTTGTAAATGATAAGGACTCACCTTTTGTATTGATAATTGAATCGAGAACCAAGTTGCTGTGAAGTTCAAAGGCAAATGTATCTAATCCATTTTTTAAAGAACTTACTCCACTTACCACACTACCTTGAATATAGGTAGTATCTTTTTCTAATTGAAGTTTGAATTTATGATAACGTACATCATAAAATTCCATCAACCTTACAGTTTCGCGTGTGGCTACTGCTTTCTTTTTTAAGGAATAGGATTTGATTTTTGAACTAGCACAAATATGTTCCTGGCTTTTCCCAGCAAACGAGATACAAACAAGAACCAAGAATAAGAATTTTTTCATGTGTTTATTGGAATCTAATAAAACGATTCATTTTTTAGAAATTTTGTTTTGAGCAAAGGGCAAATTTTGTAGCGCTCATCGTGGGTGTCTTGGTACATGGCCTCTAAGGTTTGATATACATGCTTGATTCCAATTTTATCAGCCCATTCAAAAGGACCATAAGGGTAATTGGTTCCAAGTTTCATGCTGGTATCAATATCTTTCATGTCTGCCGTGCCTTCTTGTAAAGTATAACATGCCTCATTGATGATCATAAAAACAACTCTTGGAGTTACCATACCAACGCGATCTTGAACAAGTTTATACTCCCAACCCAATGCTTTCATCAAAAAATCAAGTTCATTTTTTTTGTTTATATCAAGCAAACTGCACTCTACCAATGATCTATTGATAAATCCAGGTAAAGTATTCATACCAATTAGGGTGCATTCAACTTCTCTGGCATAATCAAATTTTGCTTTGGCTAATTGTTGTTTCACAGCTCCCACAATCACTGGTTTGTTTTTCAGGTGCGCATAATACTTTAATCGATTCTCATGATCGTCAAATTTCAGGTCAAAAATTAAATCATAATCATTAACATTGTCTGAAATCAAGTCTAAATCATCAACCCATGTTAAGTTATCAGCCTTATCACCAAGTTTTTCTTGCAGTTCTTTTATGCGGGTGTTTGAACCTCTTGCCAAAATCTTCATATTCGCAGAATAATTTATCAAACAAAAATAACAACACAACCCATATGGAAAAGATAATTGTTACAAGTGAAGGTGCACCTGCACCAATTGGTCCTTACAGCCATGCAGTTAAAGTAGGTAATACATTGTATGTAAGCGGACAAGTGGCAAAAGATGCCAAAACTGGCGAAATGGTTCAGACAGATATCAAAGCTGAAACAAAAAAAGTAATGGAAAATTTGGAAGCTATCTTGCAAGAAGCAGGGATGGATTTTACAGATATAGTTAAAACCACCATTTATTGCACTGATTTAGCTAATTTCGCAGCTATCAATGAAGTGTATGGCACTTATTTCGAAAAGTATTTTCCTGCAAGAGAAACTGTACAAGTAGTAAAATTACCTTTGGGAGCTAATGTTGAAATTAGCGTAGTTGCTGTAGATTTAAACTAGTATAATGGGTCGTAGATTAGCATTTATTATTTCAGCACTGTTTCATCCGGTTTTTATTAACCTGCTGAATTTATTCATGCTATTTACCTTTTTTCCAGCATTGAATTTTGGTGTTCCTGCCAAATTGAAAATGTATTATATCGCCTATTTATTCATTACTACTAGCATTGTTCCAATGGTCGTGGTATTTAGTTTGAGGATTACAGGAAAAATAAAATCATTAAGTATTGAAGACAAAGTAGAGCGAAGATTGCCTTATTTGATTACTTTTTTGATGTATGTATTTAACTACTACAACCTAACCAAGTATGCAGTTCCGCCATTATTGTTATCATATTTGTTTTCATGCGCCGCTCTGATGTTGGCTATTGTGTGCATCAATTACTTTTATAAAATTTCAATCCATGCCACAACTTTAGGTGCTGGAGCTGCAATTTTATTATCTGCTGCTTATCACAATTCTTTTGATACTCGATTAATTCTAGCTGTCTTTGTATTAATCAGTGGATTGGTTTGCACAGCTAGATTATTTATGAATTCACATGATGAAGCTCAGATTTATTTGGGCTATTTATTAGGAACCAGTTTTATCTTTATTTTATTATAATATTTACCATGAGTTACGAAACTATTTTATTTGATGTGAAGGATGGTGTGGCAAGTTTAACATTAAACCGCCCTGATGTTTTTAATGCATTTAATGAACAGCTGAGTGCAGATGTACTCGATGCATTGAAAAAGACAGCTAAAGATAAAAGTATTCGTGTTTTAATCATCACCGGTTCAGGAAAAGCTTTCTGTAGTGGGCAAGATTTAAAGTCGATTGCTGGTACAAAAAGAAGTTTAAGTGAGAGCATTCATAAGCGCTACAATCCCATGATTCGTGCCATCAGGAATTTGCCTATTCCGGTTATCTGTAAACTAAATG
>JBMLPO010000265.1:0-6066 GCA_049242065.1 Bacteroidia bacterium | reverse complement strand
GGAATTTGCCTATTCCGGTTATCTGTAAACTAAATGGAGTGGCAGCTGGTGCTGGTTGTTCATTGGCATTGGCATGCGATATGATTATTGCTTCAGAACTGGCAAGCCTTATTGAAGTATTTGTTAATGTTGGATTGGTCTTGGATTCAGGTTCTTCTTATTTCTTACCTAGATTGGTTGGCTCAGCTAGAGCTTTTGAACTATCTACCTTAGGTTCAAAAGTATCTGCTCAACAAGCTGCCGATTGGGGAATGGTAAATAAAGTTGTTAAACCAGAAGATTTAGACGAGGAAGTAAATAAATTAGCTGCTCATTATGCTCAAGCTCCAACAAAAGCAATTGGTTTAATGAAAAAGATGCTGAATAAATCTTTCCAATCCGATTTGGATACCATGTTGGAATATGAAGCTTATTGTCAAGAGATTGCTGGTCGCAGTGAAGATTATAAGGAAGGGGTACAAGCTTTCGTTGAGAAGAGGAAGCCAGCCTTTAAAGGAAATTAGAATTTTCTAATTGCTTGATAATAAGCAGATTTTGATACTCTTGTAAAATTTAGCTGAAAAGGCTTGTTTCTTAAAATTTTATTAAATAATTTGTAGGTAATCAAAATCAGACTTATGGCTATAGTTATCCAAAATTTTATGCTTGTTAGTTCAGGCAAAAACACATGTCAGGAGGCAATTGATTTATCATCTAAATTGGCTTTAGGCACTGGCGCTGCAGTTACTGCTGTTCATTTTGGAGAGACTAAACCCGATTATCACGAAGCTTTTCCAGCCGCTAATTTTAAGTTATCACAATACTCAGAACAAGCAAATCATAAGAACATTTCAAAAATTGTTTTAGAATCTCCTCCTGATTTATTGATGATATCAACTAAATCTGATGGGAACAATGGCGGTATTGTGAGTGCATCTGATGCCATTAAAATTATTGATCATTTTGAAAGAATGGTTCTAACCGTTCCATGTAATGGCACTAAGTTTGATTTTTCAAATATTGTTGTACCAATTGATACATCTTTTGAAACGCGTCAGAAAACTCCATATGCCTTAACAATGGCTAAGGCCTTTAACTCAACTCTTCACGTGGTAGGTGTTTCTAATGACACAGGAAAAGATGCTGAAGTGGCTGTTAAAAATTACTCACGTCAGGTAAGTAATCATATAGAGGAAAAAGGCTTCCGTTGTAAACTTGATATGCGTTTAGGAGGAAATCCAACTGAACAGATCATTCAATATGCCAAAGAAAATAATGCTGGAATGATTATTATTATGACCGAGCAAGAAACAGGTTTTGTTAATCTGTTCAAAGGTAAATACTCTGAGCAAATGATAAAAAATGCTCCCATTCCGGTTTTATCCATCCATCCTAAGGATTTGGTAGTAAGTGAAGCCCGTTTGTAAGTAAGATTTCTAATGTTTCTTCGTTTCGATACAGTCTGATAAGAAATTTTCTTAAAAATTGCCCCAAGAGACAGGCGACTTTCTTAAAAATCCCCTGATAAATAGCTAGTTTTTAAGTTCAAATTCTTAATTTGCCAAACCTATTTTTTTGAAACTAAAACCTTAATTCCTCTTAGGTGTTGATACTCACATGATGAAAATTGAAGCCGGCCCATATTTAAAGGATATTGTCAATCCTGAAGACCTCAGAAAAGTAAAGGAAGACGACCTGGTAAAGGTTTGCGCGGATTTACGTCAATATATTATTGATACTGTTTCCATCTATGGTGGTCACTTCGGTGCCAGCTTAGGTGTTGTTGAACTAAGTGTGGCTTTGCATTATGCATTTAATACCCCAGACGACCAATTGGTTTGGGATGTGGGTCATCAAGCTTATGGTCACAAAATCTTAACAGGCAGAAGAGATAGGTTTCATACCAATAGAGTTTATAAAGGAATCAGCGGCTTCCCCAAAAGAGCAGAAAGCATATATGATACTTTTGGAGTAGGACATTCATCTACCTCAATTTCTGCAGCACTTGGTATGGCTGTGGCTTCTAAACTAAAGGGTGATGAACACCGTCAACATATTGCAGTAATTGGTGATGGAGCCCTTACAGGTGGAATGGCATTTGAAGGCTTAAATCATGCCGGTGTTGCCAATGCAAATTTAATTGTTGTACTCAATGATAATTGCATGAGCATCGACCCTAATGTAGGTGCTCTTAAAGATTATTTAACGGATATTACTACATCACCTACCTACAACAAATTCAAAGATGATGTTTGGAAAGCTCTTGATCGATTAAGCAAATTGGGGCAAGTTTCACAAGAAATTTTATCTAAAGTACATGATACTTTAAAAGGTGGATTGTTGAAACATAGCAACTTGTTTGAAGCTTTAGGCTTTAGGTATTTCGGACCAGTTGATGGCCATGATGTTGACCATATGGTTAAAATCTTCAATGATCTGAAAAAGATTCCAGGACCTAAATTGTTACATTGTGTTACAGTGAAGGGAAAAGGATTTGCGCCAGCAGAAAAAGATCAAACAAAATGGCATGCACCTGGATTGTTTGATAAAGTTTCTGGTGAAATCATTAAGACGCCTAATCCAGTTCCTCAACCGCCAAAATACCAAGATGTTTTTGGACATACCATGGTGGAACTTGCAGAAATGAATCCTAAAATTGTAGGAGTTACTCCCGCAATGCCTTCTGGTAGCAGCTTAAATATCATGATGAAAGCAATGCCCGACAGATCATTTGACGTAGGTATTGCAGAACAGCATGCAGTTACTTTTAGTGCGGGTATGGCAACACAAGGACTTGTTCCTTTTTGTAATATCTATTCTACATTCATGCAAAGAGCATACGACCAAGTAGTTCATGATGTAGCCTTACAAAAATTACATGTTGTATTTTGTATGGATAGAGCAGGAATTGCAGGAGCTGATGGTCAAACCCATCATGGTATGTTGGATGTTCCTTATATGCGCTGTGTTCCTAATATGGTAGTATCTGCTCCTATGAATGAAGAGGAGTTGCGTAACCTCATGTATACAGCAAGTCTTGATAAAAATGCCCAGCCTTTTACCATTAGATATCCACGTGGTAATGGGGTTATGCTCGACTGGAAACAGCCTTTTTCAGAAATAGAAATTGGTAAAGGAAGAAAACTAAGAAATGGAGAAGACTTCGCTATTGTGTCTTTTGGTACAGTAGGAAATATGGCCGCCACAGCATTAGATGAGTTGAAGAAAGACGGTATTCTTGGTGCTCATTATGATTTACGTTTTGTGAAACCATTAGATGAAGAAATGTTACATGAAGTGTTCAGAAAATTCAAACACATCATCACAATCGAAGATGGAACAATAGTGGGTGGTGCCGGATCTGCAGTTCTTGAGTTTATGGCAGATCATCATTACAATTCGGAAGTTATTAGAATGGGTATGCCTGATAGAATTGTTGAACACGGAGAGCCTTCGGAATTATATGCTGAATGCGGTTACGATGCAGCTGCAATAGCAAAAAAGGCTAAGTCTATGCTTGGTGTAAGACAAACAGCTTAACAAAAATGGCGATTGAATTTCAATCGCCATTTTTGTTAATAGGAGGTAAAGTGTTTTTTTATCACACTTGAAAATTCAGGATAAATAGCGCTTGAGCATGCCAATATGGTGCGTCCAAAAGTCATATCATCACCACCACTAAAATCTTTTACAATTCCACCCGCTTCTTCTATCAATACAATACCACCTGCCACGTCCCAAGGACTTAATCCGTATTCAAAAAACCCATCAAATCTACCACAAGCTGTGTAAGCTAGATCAACAGCTGCACTGCCCATTCTTCTCATTCCCTGCGTGGTTTTCATCAACTCACTAAGTGTTTCAAGATATTGGGGCATGATTTTAAAATCGTAGTAAGGAAAGCCGGTTGCCATGAGTGATTTTCCTAATTCACTATTTTGCTTGACATTGATTGGTTTTCCGTTTAAATATGCTCCTCCATCTTTCCAAGCATAAAACATTTCTTTTCTATTGGGCTCATAAACAACACCCATTTTAGGTTTGCCATTTTGCAATAATCCAATGCTTACACTGTAAACAGGTAAATCATGAATAAAGTTCGTAGTTCCATCTAAGGGATCTATAACCCACATCCATTCTTTTTCATCACTGCTGATGGTCTTTTCTTCCGTTATGAAGCCAGCTTCTGGAAGTATGTTACTTAAAGAATGAACCAGCATCTCCTCACTTGTTTTATCTACATAACTCACTAGTTGATTAAAACTTTTAGTTTCAACTTGTTCAAATGAAAAACTCTGTCTTTCTTTTTGAATAAATAAACCTGCGGCTTCAGCAGCATGGCAAGTTTGTTTGCAAATGAATTGAAGATCCATATTCTATGTTTCTGTAAAAATACAGACTATTGATACAAAAGGAATAATCAAATCAATATGTTTATATAAATTCAGTCTTCATTTCCTCCCGATTTAGTATTTTCGAAAATGAATTTTCCTTCCCAATTAATTGAAGATGCAGTAAATGAATTGTCACGCTTTCCTGGTGTAGGTAAGAAATCGGCATTAAGAATGGTTTTGTTTTTATTGAAACAAAATGAGAAAGAGGTTACTAAATTGGGTCAATCAATTATTGATTTAAGAAGCAAAATCAAGTATTGCTCCAAATGCCATAATGTGAGCGATCTTGAAATATGTAATATTTGTAATAACCCCAGACGAGATCAACAAATTATCTGTGTAGTTGAAGATTTAAGGGATGTCATGGCCATTGAAAATACCAATCAATTCAATGGGACTTACCATATTTTAGGGGGTTTAATCAATCCAATTCAAGGTGTTGGTCCCGATAAACTGCAGATTGAATCGTTAATAGAAAGAGTAAAAAAAGAAAATACTCAGGAAGTAATTATGGCTTTATCCGCAACAATGGAAGGTGATACAACTGTTTTTTATCTTTCCAGAAAACTTCAAGAGTTGAAAGTTAAAATCTCTACAATATCAAGAGGTATTGCTATTGGAGGTGAATTGGAATATGCTGATGAAATCACATTGGGCCGTTCTATTGTAAGCAGAATTCCTTATCAGACCCAGGGTTAAAAAGTCGAAAGCCGCACTGGGCGGCTTTCTTGGGTAAGTGTAAATGTAAGTGCTTATGAGAAAGCGATGTACCCCGGCATCGCAATATGTTTGAGTTTTGCTATTAAAGGGTTAGCTCTCAAAGAGAACTAACCCATTTAATAAACCTTCACCCCTGAAGTTTTTTAATTTGCGAAATACAGATTGATCTGTAAAGTCTTTCCTTCAAATCCAGAATAGTTCTCTAAACTCATTCCAGTGATTTGTTCTTTTACATAAGTCTTCAAAAATTCGTTTTGGGTTTCAATTGAAACAACTTCTACTGTTTTTTCTGCAGTAATTTTGAATTCAACTGTTACTCTTTCGTTTACAGTTTTATCTGCTAACTCAGCTGGAAAGGCAACTTTGCTGCGAATTTCTGTACTGATAGCTTTCACTTTTGCCGATTCAGGAGAACCTTTTGCATTGGCTTTTGAACAAGTTGAGAAACTTAATCCGCCTAATAACATCAGGCCAAGAACTAATGATTGTAATGTTTTCATATTAGATGTATTTTTTGTTGTTGTTATGCATTCGACGCAACAAAGGTGAGATTAGTTACACATCTGCTGAAATATTTTTAGATAAAAGCGATTTTTTAAAAGATGAAGTGAGAATTTTAAGAGATGAAAGGAGGTTTAAGAAATTGTTAAGAAAAATTTGCTAATAATCAGAGCTTTATGGACTTCCTAAAATGGAATACTTCTTTTTATAGCTTACATCCGACGACCTTCTACTTTAAACAATTACAAAAGTGTATTTTCGTTTGCTTTTAACCTTATGCAGCTTTCCGTAATCGTAGTTAATTATAATGTCAGGTATTTTCTTGAACAGGCGCTCTATTCAATTAGAAAGGCTTGTGAGGGTTTGGAAGCTGAAATTTTTGTAGTTGATAATAATTCTGCAGACGGTTCTTGCGAAATGGTCAGGCATCGTTTCCCAGAAGTAATTTTAATCGACAATAAAGTTAACCTAG
>JBMLPO010000264.1:0-9461 GCA_049242065.1 Bacteroidia bacterium | reverse complement strand
CTCTTTCCAAGTCATATTTTTCATAGATAAATGAATGTGCAGAAGGAAACACTGCTAAACAAAAAAGGTTTTAAAACAAAAAGGGGCTGCAAATTTTGCAACCCCTTTTCTGTATTCAAAAATTTAAATTTATTGAACGATGAATTTTTTGCTAGCGGTAGCACCATTAGATGTTTTCACATTTACGATGTAGATACCAGAAGTAGCACCATTCAAAGACAAATCAAAATTATTTGAGTTGATACCATCAACTCTGCTGATTTGACGACCTAATAAATCCATCACGCTGATTTCGCTGATTGAAGAATTTACATCTAAGCTAACACGGATATTGTTCACTGCAGGGTTCGGGTAAACATTTAAGAAATTGCTGTAATCAATTTCTTTCACACCAACTGGAGCACGTTTAGTTAAATTGATATTGTAAGAAGCATTAGCCATTTTACCATAAGAAGAATTCATAGCTAAAACTGTCCACTTTAAATTAGCAGTTTGATCAACACCTAATCCTAAAGCAGTTAAATTTTCCCAAACATCATTTTCGGTAAATACAATTGAATCAACACCAGTAACTGGCTCAAGCGCTAATGGCTCAGAGAAATCACCATTTGCATAATCTAACATCCAAACATAATCAACACCTTCAACCATAGTAGCTTTTTCCCACTTAGCAACGATTAAGTTAGTTGAATCTTTTCTAACATTAACACTTGTTCCTGAAGCTGGAGAAATTAAACCGAAATTGTTTAAAGCTAAATTACCTGTTAAGTCTAATTGAACTGCAATACGTGGAGCTAAATAACCAGAAATTGTATCGATATAAGCTTTACCACGAGCCTCAGACATGAATGGATTGGTTAACATTGACAATGAATCTGCTTCACGGCCATTTGCTGGAAGTGGAACACCACGGTAAACTTGAGAAGTCTTAGCTTGAGCTGCTGCTCTATCCCACCATTCCCATGAAGAACCTTCAAAAGGAAATGCTGTTTCAAAACCAAATACATTGTTTACATCTGGATTAACATCATCAGCACGCATTGAATATTCATCTAAATATAAGTATGAATTCAATTTATTGTTGATACCTAAAGTATTGGCTTTACGAATAACATCATGAGCACCTGAAGCATTAGGAATAACAGTTATACCTGTTGTAGGAACAATTACGTTACCAGTTCTGTAAGGCGCAAATGGATCACGAGTTACATGCATACTAACAATTGGTAAACTTGAAGTTTTCATCCAAGCTGAATCTCCCATAGCACCACCATAGTTGAATGTCATGTGAACATTTGAAGGAATTGAAGCATCAGCTGGATCGTTCAATGGAACAGCTCCACCTAAACCAGTCCAATCACCTAATGTATCAACGCTTACCATTGGAGAAGCATCGCCACGTAAGAACTTTAAGTTCGACTCAATATCAGCACGAGTGCTAACTGAACCCAAAGCCATGGAGATGTAACCACCTGTACCTTGACCACCTACAACGATTTTTGAAGTATCAACACCTAAAGCACTTGCATTGTTTCTGATGAAACGAACGCAGTTTCTTACATCTTGTAAACCTCTGTAAGTAGCTTTGATTAATTGCTCAGTAGCTTGCTCCTGAATAGTAGTAGCAGGATTCCAGCCTAATCTATAGTTCATAGCAACAACTACATAACCACGTTTAGCAAAACGATTAGCTAATTCTACAATTGAATTGTCGTCTTTATTTCCAGTAGTTTGTTTGTTGATGTAAGCAGGAAGGTAACTTCCAGTATGAGTAAGGATAATTACAGGTCTTTTGGTTTCAGTATCACCACTTGGGGTGTAAACATCACACAATAAGTTTTCCTTCCAGATTGGAGAAGTACTCAATCCAGGAATCCCTTTTCCAAACAATAAATTGATAGCATAGTTTGAATCGTAAACAATGTTTGAAGATTTGCTCACATCCGTGAAAACTTCGTTGATGTAACGATTTTGACCCATTGCTGAATTCACGCAAAACAACATGGTTATTGCGCCAAAAACAGAAAGTAGATTTTTGTTCATATTTTAAAATTTAAATTTGATTTACAAGAAAAGATAAAAAACTGAGAACTCAAAAAGTTTTGCAATCTATGCATGAAAACTTCGACTAAAACCCCAAATTTAAGGTTTTCCTAAATCGAAAAGTATTGATACATAAGCCAATCTGCCCACTCTAGGCCCTCCAAAAACTTGAATAACTTTATTGTTTAGTAAATTACTAGCTCCAATTTTAAAGGTCAATTTTTCTGCCACAAAAGATTTATTGATTTGTGCATCTACCATCCCGTATTCAGGAACAAATCCTGTAAACTGTGGCGAACCTTCAAAGTTAAAGCCTTGTTGCCATTTGTAATTGATGCTATAACCCCAATTTGAAATCTCAAGTTTTCCAATTTTGGTATCGATATCTCTACCATTAACACCAATATTGTATTTGTGCTCTGGTGTATTGAATGCAGGAATTAAAGGATCATTCGAACCCCTTTTATCCAATTTATTCCAAGAATAATTTCCTGAAAAGCCTAAGTATTTTTGGAAAAAGTAATTGATACCAACAGTTAAACCTTGAGTGGTTACAATATCTTGAGCATTCGCAGAAACACGGTAAACCTTCACAGAATTGACAAAAGGTGATAATTCAGGCCAATCTACTTTTGCACCAATTTGATAACCGATGAAATCAAAGTACCAACTGAAATAATAACTAGCATCTACAAATATTTTTTCTGTGATATTTCCTCTATAGCCAAATTCAAGAGTTCTTACACGTTCAGGCTTAATAGCTGCCACATTAAAATAGCTTAAACGCGAACGACCATTATTAAATGCATCTATTACAGAGCTTACCGTTACCAAGCTATCAAATCCACCCAAATTACCTAGCAGTGTTGCCCTACCTACATTTAAATTGATGTATTGATCTGTAAGTGTTGGATTTCTAATAGCCGCTGAAGCAGAAAATCTGATTACATGTTTTTTCAAGGTATAAACAGCGGTTGCTGCAGGGGAAAATAATAAATTAAAATTCTGGTTTTTGTCTGAACGAGCTGTTACACTTAGTTTCAATTTATCGTCCATTAATTTTCTTTCTACTCCAATATAAACACCACCCTCTTTGTTATAAATTCTTTGATTTTCTATGGTATCAAGAAAAATGGTTCCTCTTGAATTCGGGGTATACAATCTAAAACTTCCACCTGTTCTGACATCACAACCCGCAAAGACAAACTGGTATTCTGCCATGGCATGGTAAAGTGCCGATCGATCAAAGAACCTAGAACCACCTTCGCGATTGGTGCGGCTAATAATTGAATTATAAGCCGAATCAAAACGAGCCGTTCCAGGTTCAAATCTAGCAATACCACCTCTTTGGTTACTATATGAAGTATCAGAAATAGAACCATTTAGCCAATGGTAATAACTTAATGAATCATAGAATTTTTCGTACAAGTAATTATTGGCATAATCTTCATACCTTACTCCAGGAGGTTGTGAGCCAATTGGAGGGCGAATGGCTTGTATTCTATTAAAAATATACTTATTCCAATTTTCGGCATAATCTATAGCCCAATTGTTATCTGATTTTGCATAGTTCTGCAATAACAAGGCCGTTGAATAGGCGTCAAAGCTTTTCCCTGCATCCTCATTGGTTGCATAAACACGCACAAAAAACTTATTCTCTTTTCTGAATTCAAGTCGGTTTTGAAAGAAAAATATATCCTTTAAACTAAAACGATTATCACCTTGGTAAACGGTTGTACCATTTCCCATACTAGATGAAATAATAAACTCTTTATCTTTATTCACTTTGAAATGAACGGCAGCATTGAGCTTGAGATTTTTTGAATTGTAATCAACCAGTTGGTCTTCTTGATAACCTTTTCTTAAAGCATAACCATAACCTAAATAAGACAATCCACTTTGTCTAAAACGTGAAGTTGAATATTCATCGCCATAAATATTTACGGCGTCATATCCACCAGGATTCTTTTCATTAACCGGAGATTGAATGGTAGCTTCATAATTGGTAGCTTCCCAATCACGGGCACTCATTGTAAAAACATTCAGTTTATAAGCAATAAAATCTTCACCCTTTTTATTTTTAAATACTTCTGCATAACGCACTGCAGTTTCTACGAGTTTTCTTTCGCCAAAACGCATTTGCATACTTAAGCCCGGAAATTGAAAAGGGCTTTTACTTTGCATATTGATAACACCATTAAAAGCATTGGGACCATAATAAGCTCCGCTGGCACCAACTATTAAATCTACCTTTTGAACATCTAGTTCGGAGGCACCAAGAAAATTCCCCAATGAAAAGTTCAAACCTGGACTTTGGTTATCAACCCCATCAATCAATTGTAACGAACGAACAGGCGAAGTACTATTGAAACCGCGCGTATTGATGATTTTAAAACCAATACTTGCACTGGTCATATCAACCCCCTTTAAGTGTGCCAATCCTTCATAAAAATTAGCTGCAGGAGTTTCTTTGATTGCAATGGCATCCATGGTCTCTACGGTAAGAGGAGCCTGCTTTTGTTTTTCTGTAATTCTTGTATCTCGAATCACTACATCCTTCAGCTCTTTTGTATTCTCTTTTAATTTTACCGTCACAGATATCGGCTTATCACTTGGGGAAATCAGCACTTCATCTGATTTATACCCTATATATGACACAATAAGTGTGATAGGTAAAGGCTGGTTTGCCTTGATTAAAAAAGCACCCTCATAATCGGTACCAACTCCCGTTTTGGTTCCTTTAATAGAAACTGTGGCTCCAATTAAAGGTTCATTGGTTTTATAATCCTTTACAAAACCTCTGATATTAGTAGATTGTGCTTGACCTACATAGGGCAAAAGCAAACTAAACAGTAAAAATTGAAGTAGATGTTTTTTCAAAAGAGTCTAATTTTGAACCAATAATAAGCATTTGCAATTATTTGCCATACAATTTGCAGAATGTGCAAAGTAAAAAAATGAAAATTGGAGTTAATTCAGCAGGTTTTGTAAGTAATTCGTAGAAATAAGCAGGGATTTAACCCAATCCAAAGACTTTTCTTGCATTTGAGCTTGTTATTTCAGCAACTTGGTGCAAGCCTACAGATTTAATTTCTGCCAATTTTCTGGCTATTTCAATCAAATAGAAACTCTCGTTTCTTTTCCCTCTGAAAGGAACAGGAGCAAGATAAGGAGCATCGGTTTCCAATACCATATGGTCTAATGAGATATCTGCTAAAGCTTCTGAAAGTCCGCTATTTTTGTAGGTAAGTACACCACCAATACCCAATAAAAAACCCAAATCCACAACTTGTTTTGCTTGTTGCGCATCACCACTAAAGCAATGAAAAATACCTCTTAGTTTTGGGTGAGCCATTTCACCTAAAATTTTTATAACATCTTCATTGCTGTTTCGGGAATGAATAACGATAGGTAAATCGAGGCTGATGGCCCATTGAATTTGTTTTCTAAAGGCTGAAATTTGTTGATCTTTGAATTCAGTGCTCCAATAATAATCAAGACCTATTTCGCCTACAGCCCAGAATTTTCTTTTTTTAAACCATTTCTGAATCTGAAACAAATGCGCCTCTACATGTTCATTAACAGAGCACGGATGTAAGCCCATCATTGGAAAGCAATTTTCAGGGAAATCCCATACCAAATCAAGCATTGGTTGAATGGAGTCAACATCTACATTCGGCAAAAACAAATGATTGACACCATTTTTAATCGCCTTTTCTACAACTGCTTTTCTATCTTCTTTGAACTCTTCAGAATAAAGATGGGTATGCGTATCTATAAATAACATGTTGCGAAAATAAGCAAGTGCCTCAATAATCCTGAAGAATTAATACTTCCTGTCTTTCCAATCCATTTGAATTGGAATCAAATAAAAAATAGACATCAGTAATACCATACATTCTTGGTATATGGTAAAAACAGGCAAATAGAACAGGATTTTAGTTTCTTTAAGCTGAAATCCAATTCGCCAAATAAAACAACTTTGTAAAAATACTTTGATGATAAAAAGGGTTAACGCGATTTTAAAATGCACAAAAAACAAAATCAGCATCATTGGAAAAAAACAACCTTGTAATAAAAAAATAAGTTTCCAAATGAAGGGCAAATCAAGTGCTCCCATCATCCATCTTTTGCGCTGATGTAACAATTTTTTTAGGCTGACTTGAGCCTCCGACAGATTTAGTCCATCTGGTTGAAGGATAGTCAAGCCCTTATAAGCAGCCATTCTAATGTATCTAAATAATTGAAAATCCTCAGTTACTGAGAATGGGATTGACTCATACGTACCCGCATCAAAATAAGCCTTTTTGGTAAATGCCATATTGTTACCAACTGCAGTGCTCTTTAAACCCATTTGTTCAAAAGCGATGATATTACCAAAGCCTAGCATCCATTCAATCTGTTGCATTTTTGCAAATAATGTTTCACCTGAAACCATGGTTGCATTGCTTACTATACCAATAGTTTGATCTCTTAAATGAGGCAATAAGCTAAGAATCCAATCTGGCTTCACCTTTATATCAGCATCTGTTACAAATATCAAATCGGATTGGGCAGCCCTAACCAAATGAGCCAATACATTGGCCTTGGCCCTCGCATTACCCAATTGAGATTGGATGGAAATCAATTTTAAATTAGCAATTTGAGATTGGAGCTCCTTTACAATTTCAGCGGTCTTATCCTCTGAGGCATCATCTCCAATTAAAATCTCATATTTATCTAAAGGATAATTCAAAGCATGTAAAGATAGAATGCATCTTTTAATACATGCTTCTTCATTACGGGCGGCTACTAAAATGCTTACAAATGGATAATCAGAACTTGGAATCAGCTTAGCCTTTTGTGGGGTTTTATAAGCCATCAACATGGCCAAACTCAGCAATTGAAGCAGGATATAAATCCAACAGGCAACAAGTAATATCAATTCAAATCCCATCATTTTGAAACTGGAATACTATCAAACCTAAAACCTAAAGCATCATAATGAGCTAATAATTGTGGCAAAAGAATTTGTAAATTATGAAATGATTTAATTGAATCATGGAAAACAAAGATTGAGCCCGGACCTGCCTTCTTCATTTCTTTTAAGCTGAGCTCTATATTCAGGTTCTTTTCATAATCACAAGTTAAGTGGCTCCACATAATTAACTGGTATTTCGATTTCAGATAACGGGCTTGTGAAGGTTTGATTCTGCCATATGGAGGTCTAAATAATTTACTTTGAATAAGTACATTAGCTTGCTCTATATTTTCAAAATAGTTTGCATTTGATTGAGACCACCCCTTTAAATGATTGTAGGTATGATTACCGCAAACGTGCCCCTCTGTAATTACCTGTTGAAAAGTATCAGGAAACTTAGTTATATTTTCGCCAACACAGAAAAATGTAGCTTTGGCTTGGTACCTTTTTAATTCCTGTAAAACCCAAGGTGTTATTTCTGGATGTGGGCCATCATCAAAGGTAAAGTACAACACTTTATCATGCGTATCAACCTTCCATGTATAGGAAGGCGCAAGTAATTGAAGAAAAAGCGGTATTCTATATTTAAACATTATTTTTGCTACCTTACGAAATTAACCCGGAAAAGCATGACGCTTCAAATATCAAAAAAAACAATAGGATTCGCCTCACTGTTTCTTTTGCTGATGAATCCAATCTTTGCCCAGACAGAAAAAACCTGGACATTGCAAGATTGTGTTGAACAAGCTCTCAAAAGCAATATTACAGTTCAGCAGCAGGAACTTCAAACAAAAAGTATCAAAGCAGATTATACACAGAGCAAATTGGCTATGTTACCTAATCTAAATGGAAGCCTTAGCAACAATTGGCAAACAGGTTTTGCAATTAATCCTGAAAGTAACTTAGCGCAAAACAATCAATCGTTTAGAACCAATTCTGCTGGAATCAATTCGAGTATGATTCTTTTTAATGGATTTCAAAATTCCAATAATACACGATTACAATTATCAAACTTAAAGGCAAGTGAAAAGGAATTGGAGAATACCAAAAACACCATCACTTTGAATGTTTGTAATGCTTTTTTAAGTGTACTTCAAAATATTGAATTGAGGAATTCTGCCATAGCCAGGGTTAATGCTAGCAGGGCACAAGTTGAAAGACAAAAGAAAATGTTTGAATTGGGAAGCAGCAACAAAAGCAGGTATCTCCAATTAAAAGCTCAACTTGCTCAGGAAGAATTGGGGCTCATCAATAGTGAAAACATGGTTACACAATCCTATTTAGAATTGTGGTTAATGATACAGGTTGACCCCTCTCAAAATAATAAAATTGCGATTCCTGATACTAAAAACTTAGTGATTGCAGACGAAACCAGAACTGTAGAGCAAATTTTTGAAGATTTCAGCAAGAAAAGTCCAGATGTTATTGCAACCCAACAAAGAATAAGAAGTGCCGAAATTCAAAGATACATGGCACTAGGGGGCCGTTCACCAAGAATTACTTTGGGAGCAGGTTTGAATTCATTTTATACCACACAAAGTAAAGTTGGCGTAGGCAGTCCAAATTTCAACAACAGAACAATTGGATTTTGGGACAACAATGGGACCTTGGTTCAAGTGTACACTCCGGTACCATCTTATTCATCGTATGAAACCAGTTCATTCAGAACTCAGTTTGATCAAAATTTAGGTTCAAATATTTCATTACAATTGAGTTTACCTATATTCAATGGATGGAATGTCAATACCAATATTCAGAAATCGAGCATCAATCAATTGAACTCTAAGTTGAACGACCAACAAGTTAAAAATAATTTATTCAGGAATATCTCTCAAGCCGTTACCAATTTCAAATCGAGCCAAAAGAAATTTGAAGCCAATCAAAGCAATTTGGAAGCCAATAAAGAAGCGTTTGATTTGGCTGAAAAGCAATTTGAACTTGGGGCTATGAATATGGCAGATTACTTGAATACCAAAAATAGTTTAATTAGAGCTGAAGCGGATTTTACGCAAGCTAAATATGAATTAATCTTTCGCAGAAAAGTTTTAGACTTCTATTCGGGTAAAACTTTGTATTAATCCTAAATTGCAAAGCAAATGGCAGCACAAAAAAAGAACAATAAAGTACTCATCTATCTAGGAATTGGAGTTGGGGTATTACTCATCTTAGCAATAATTGGAAAAAAACAAGGCTGGATAGGTAAAGACGAGGGCACTAAAATTACTACTGCCTTGGTAGAAAAAAGAACCTTGATTGAAACGGTTTCTGCAAATGGCAGAGTTCAACCAGAGAAGGAAGTAAAAATCAGTTCTGATGTTTCGGGCGAAATCATGGAACTATACGTACATGAAGGAGATTCGGTGGTTGCAGGAAAATTGCTAGCCCGCATCGATCCTGAATTATACCAATCATCATTAGATAGAAGCGAAGCCTCCTTGAATAATACTAAAGCAAGTTT
>JBMLPO010000263.1:0-14487 GCA_049242065.1 Bacteroidia bacterium | reverse complement strand
TTGCGGTATAACCGGAATCATTATAATAGAAGTACATATAGTTGGTAGTCTGACCATTTATAGATGTAATATTTATGTTGTTATTTAAAAACTTAGCATATCTAGTATAATACAAATAATACAATGGTGAGTAATAGGCAGTCGAGAATGTATTTCCTTCGATTAAAATATTATCCAATCTAGCAGCTGCTGATGCATATAAATACACCCCATAATATGAACCTGTGAAAGTTGAATTTTTCAATGCAATTCCATTTCCAGAAATTCCATTTCCATATATGGTATAAGACCCAGCTGTATTTGTAGTAGAATATACCGGCATTGATACTTTACAAGAATTAATTGTATCAAAATTATTTACCCCAACAAACTGTATTGTATAATAAGTACCAGAAGTTGCTATTGCTAATTGTTTTATTGAGATAAAATTAAAGTTAATTCCATTAACCCCGTTATACTTTACAACATTTGGCTCTGGAGCGCCAACTGAATTGAATTGTAATGTAACAGAATCCGCATTATTTGCTATTGAGTTAAATGAAACTTGGTTAGTTGGATTTGTAGAGCCAGGATAAGCTGATAAAACAATCTGCTCATTATAAGTTCCAGTTTTTACCATAAAGTTCACAACTCCATTTGCACCTCTTATCTTCAATGCATCATTAGCAGCATTAAAAGTTAGGAAATCAGAAGGTGCAGCACCAATAACATAGTTGCCAGTTAAAGGAGTAGATAAATTAACTAATAAAGTATCATTTGAAGGTAAACCATCAGCTCCCAAATTTGGGTTTGATGTATACAATTGCAAATTATTGAGCTGGTTCACTAAATTGATTTGTTGAGTTCCAGTAAAGTAAACTGAAACAGTATCACAAGTAGCTAAATTACCAACAAATGTGGTGGTAACAGCTGTCCCATTATTCAATTTATACGTTAAATCAAATGAAGTAACTGCGGTAGCTCCATTGTTTCTTACCACTACCCTTAAATCTTGTGCACCCAATGGGATTGGGAAACTTGGAGATAAAACCATTGTTGGAGAGATATCTAAACTAGCAGTTGCAACTTCGTAAGCTCCAATATTAGGAGAAGTGGAACGTGTATTACCTGCAAAATCTGTAGGAACATCTGCAAATAAATTGGTACCTCTTAAACAAGAATTGGTTAAATTATAATTACCAGCACCAACAAAAGGAGGATTTAGATTAAATGAGGAATCTCCACCTGCTGCGGTAGTATTAAATGTAGCAGGGGTAAAAAATACTCCATTTCTGTAACCTAAAGAACCCGTAGTTGGATTTGATGAATTGTAATATACATTAAAATTGACATCACTTACACCCGGACTTGTAGCCAAGTACATGGGTGTATAGGTAGGAGCATTGGCAACAAAAATGTTGTTTTTTATTTTTGTTAAACTAGATCCTGTATTATAAAATGCAGAGTAAGTAGTTGAAGTAACAGAACCATTCATAACAACGGTATTATGATAAACCTCTCCTAAGAAAGATGTACTAGCTTGGTATAAGTAAATTCCATAATAACCTGGATAAGAAGTTCCTGTTCCACCAATTACAATATTATTATAAATCTTAACCTTTGCGGCTGTGGCAGAATTTATAGGGTAATAACAATAAATTCCATATCCTCCAAAATTATTTACTCGGTTTCCAATTAACTCATGTGAAACTGCTGTATTATTCGATTGGTTGAAATAAAAGTAAATTCCATAATAACCATAATTCTGACCTTGCATATTGATTGTATTATTATTAACAACCATTGGATTATAATTATAATATGCATAGATACCCATATAATTAACATTATTGAGCGTATTTCCTCTAATCAAAATACCTCTATTAAAGGCTGCATTTTGAGAACCATAATGTGTAATGGCATAACCACCACCAGTTACAACATTACTATCAATAACTGTTGAGTCGGCACCACAATTTGAAACTCCAGTACCACCTGTTGTACCTGTGAAAATAATACCATAACCAGTGCTTGAAGTACCTGTTAGAACAGGAACATTTACATTACATTTCTTGATGGTAATACCTCTCATGGTATTTGACGAACCTGCCGAAACACCTGCAAATCCAACAGGAGTTGAAGCATTGGTATTAGTAATAGTTAAATTTTGAACTCTAACAAAACTTGCATTATTAACTAAGAATGCTGCCCCTGCTGTTGAAGATGTAACAATACGTGTTGATTTGTCATTACCTTCAAAAGTAATGGTATTGGTTGCACTTGTTCCTGGAATAGGACCATTTACAACTACTTGACCAGTATAGGTACCTGGACGAATATCAAAAGTTACAGGACCACCAACACCATTTGCGAGCGCATTCGCTGCATCAATAATTGTTGCATAATCAGGTGTTGTTCCTCCTACTGTATAAACTCCACTTAAAGGAGCCAATAATGTTGCTCTCAAAGTATCATTTGTAGCATCTGCATCAGGATTTGTATTAGGTAAAGATGTATAATAGGTCAAATTATTCACTGCACCCAAGGTAACTTGATCCGTTCCTGTAAATAATACTGTATCTAGAGTACAAACTGCAACTGTACTCGTCTTAATTAAAGTTACCGGAGTTAAAGCATTTAATTTATAACTGGCACTATAACTGGTAATCGCATTGGCTCCAATGTTTTTTACGATAAAACTTACATCCTGAGCTCCAGCAACAATAGGTGCATTAGGAGTTAGAATGCTCATTAATCTTAAATTGTCATTTACCCCACCAGTAAACTGGTCTGCACCAATTGTAGGAGTTATGGAAAAAGTATCTCCATCAATATCAAATGGAACAAAAGCTCTTAAATCTACGCCGTATCCATTACAACCATCGATTAAATGCAGATTTCCTGGAAGAGGGACTCTTGAAAAGAAGGAAGGACTTGTATTAATTGATGAATCACCACCTGCTGTTGCGCTTAAGAAGTTAGTAGGATTATAAAATGTACCTCTATACAACAAATTTCCAGAAGTTGGATTCGTTGCATTGTAATATATATTATAATTTACAACATTTCCTGATGGATTAGTTGCCAAATACATAGGAGTGTAAGATCCACTGTAAACAGCAAAAATATTATTTTTAACTAAGGTATTGGTTGAACCCGTATTGTAGAAACAAGAATAGGTAGTTGAAGTACCCGTTCCATTCATTGATACTGTATTATGATAAATTTCAGCATTACATGCGGTATTATATTGATACAAGTAGATACCATACAATCCAGGGTATGAACCACCCAAAGAACTCGTTAATATATTACTATGACATTTTACTTTTGCTGCGGTGGTTGTTTGTAATGGGTAGTACAAATAGATTCCATATCCTCCAAATCCATTGATGGTGTTTCCTATAATTTCATGAGAAATGCTTGTATTATTTGATTGATTATAATAAAAATACAATCCATAGTAACCATATTGGAAACCATTCATATTGAACTTATTGTTTCTAACAATAACAGGATTGTAGTTATAAGCAATATAACCACCCATGTAGTTGCTATTTAGAACAGTATTATTTGTTATAACAATACCTTTATTGCTATTGACATTTGACATTCCATAAACAGTAATAGAATAACCACCACCTGTAACGATATTACTATCAATTAGGATTGAATCTCCATTCATGGCAGATGCACCAATACCTCCTGCAGTTCCAGTAGCGATAATGCCATAACCTAATGAAGAGGTTCCTGTTTGAATTGGAACATTTACTCTGTTATTAATGATTTTTATATTTTTCACACTTCCAACCATTGCAATACCAGCACAGTTGGCAGTATTGGTATTGGTTACTGTAAAATTCTTAAATGTTATGAACTTTGAATTGTTCATTAATACTACTGCACTAGAAGCAGCGCTAACTGATAAGATTCTATTGGTTGGATTTACTCCATCAAAAGTAATTGTGTTGATAGCCGAAGCACCAGCAATATCACCAATAATTACTTGGTTAGTATATGTACCAGGAGCAACTGTAAAAGTTACTGGACCGCAAACGCCAGCTACTGATAAGGCATTAACGGCATCCGTGAATGATGTAAAGTTAGTTGCGCCTGAACCAGCAGGGTCAATAGTGAAATTACCTTGAATAGATGGCTGCTTGGTTACAGTAACTGAGTCATTGTTTCTCATTGTATCAATAACTGCATTCGGTAATGAAGTCCAAGCCTTGATAATTGTTGGCGTAGATGGGAAAGTATAAGCACCATTTAATACTACTTGTGTCCAAGTTGGATTTGCTCCATTAAAAGTATCTAATACCGCAGTTGAAATAATAGGAGTTTGAGGAGTTCCATTTAAAGACCAGTTAACATTAAATCCGCTAACTTGGTTGTTTCCATAATTTTGAACTCTAGCAACAATACTTTGAGGACCTCCACAAAATGTAGTTGGAGAATCAATTGCAGATATCCCAATATCATTTCCTCCATTAGGCATCACCTCAATTCCAAAGCGAACTAAGCCAGTTCCAGCAGAAGGCGTTCCATTGTTCACTGCTGTTCCCCACATCCTTTGGTTACCAGTACCTCCATATTGACGGACTTGGTTTCCAGTTCCACCAGTTACATACATTTCAAATACCAAAGACTTGGTTGGATCATAAATAAAAGGAGTTTGTAAAGGAATTTCAATAAATGCCCCAGAAGAAGCACCCGTAATGGTAAAGCTAGTTTGCTGAAACACCGTAGTTAAACCCGCAATCCATCCAGCTGATGGAAATACTGTAGCGGAAGCAAGTGCAGCTGGTTGACCTAATTTAATGGTGAAGTTTGAATAAGAAACAGATGAACTCGCTGTTGCACCAATTTGAAAATAAACCTTGGTAATTTTACCTGGATTTGCTGGATTTCCAGTAGATACCCCGCCAGCAAAAAAAGCTCCCGGACCATAAATCCATTGTACATTGTTTGTTGTACTGTTTAATGGAAATGCATTGTCAGCTTGTGTCCCAACCACGAGATTGGAATAAGGGGGGGGTCCGGCCAACTGTGCTTGGCTTGAATTCCAAAGCGCAGTTAAGAAAAACAGTAAAACTGTTAGCCTTTTAAGATTTAGTAGATTTGTTGTCATGTGTGATATAATTTTTAATTCTAAATTTTCTATTTATTCAATTTATCAAAGTTATCAATTACGTAAAATTTTCCTAATCTTCTGTAAAATTTTTAAGAAAAAAATCATCAACGCAAATGTCTTACTTTTCAAATCTGCCTAAGACTCAAGGCAATTATTTAGTTACATTTGTATGTAATTTTTTTTCAACCCTTCCATTTTTTGCAAAAACAATTTAAACTGAAAAACCTTTAACATTTTTTTTAACCCAAAATAGTAGATTCATAAGAGCTAAGTTTGTAAACAATGTCTAAAAGTCACCTGAAGGAAATTATCAGCTCATTACCTGAAAGTCCGGGTATTTATAAATACTTCGACAAAGAAGGGACACTGATATATATAGGAAAAGCCAAAAGTTTAAAGAAAAGAGTCAGCAGTTACTTCAATAAAAACCATTATGAAAACCGCAAAACAGCTGTAATGGTAAGTAAAATTGAGGATATCCAATTCACTTTGGTAGAAACCGAAATTGATGCTTTACTCTTAGAAAACAGTTTGATTAAAAAATACCAACCCAAATTCAATATCAACTTAAAGGATGATAAAACCTATCCTTTTATTTGTATCAAAAGGGAAAGGTTTCCCAGAATATTTCCGACTAGAAATCCAATTAAAGATGGTTCAGAATATTTTGGACCTTATGCTTCAGTTGGAATGATGCATACGATTTTAGATTTAATCAAAGCGATTTATCCTTTAAGAAACTGTAATTATAATTTAAGTGAAGCCAATATTCGCTCCTATAAATTTAAAACCTGTTTAGAATATGATATTGGAAATTGCAAGGGACCCTGTGTAGCTTTGCAGGAAGAAGATGAGTACCAAAACAATATCAAACTCATTAGAAACATTTTAAAAGGAAATCTTTCTGAAGTGCTTAGCCACTTGAAATTAGGCATGCAATCCGCAGCTCAAGAATTAAAATTTGAAGAGGCGGCTTTTTATAAAAAGAAGATTTCAATCTTAGAAAACTATCAAAGTAAATCAACCATTGTAAGTAGTATTCCTTATGATGTGGATGTATTTTCAATTGTGAGTGATGACAAATTTGCTTTTGTGAATTTCTTAAAGGTTTCAAATGGTATGATTATTCAAACTCAAACTTTTGAAATAAAAAAGAAAATTGATGAATCAGATGCGGAGCTCTTGAATTTCGCTATTGCAGAAACAAGGGAAACTTATCATTCTACAAGCCGTGAAATTATTGTTCCAATAGAACCAGATTGGCAAGACGATAAAATTGAAATTACCATCCCCAAAGCTGGCGATAAAAAGAAACTGTTGGATCTTTCCTTAAAAAATGCAATGTATTATAAAAAGGAAAAATTAAGTCAATATGAAAAACTCAATCCTGAATTCAAAGTGGATAGAATCTTAAATCAAATGAAAAGTGATTTGAGATTAAAAGAGCTTCCTAAACACATAGAGTGTTTTGATAATTCTAATTTACAGGGAACAAATCCAGTATCGGCTTGTGTTGTTTTTAAAGATGCCAAACCTAGCAAAAAAGACTACCGAATTTTTAATGTAAAAACTGTTGTTGGCCCAAATGATTTTGCCACCATGGAAGAGGTTATTTTCAGACGCTATAAAAGATTAAAAGAAGAGAATGAACCTTTACCTCAACTCATTATTATAGATGGTGGAAAAGGTCAATTGAGTTCTGCCGTAGAAAGCCTCAAGAAGCTTGATTTATATGGCAAAATACCTGTGATTGGAATTGCCAAAAGATTAGAAGAATTGTTCTATCCTGAAGATGAATTTCCCTTGTATATTGATAAGAAATCTGAGACTTTAAGAATCATTCAACAGCTAAGAGATGAGGCACATCGTTTTGGTATTACACATCATAGAAAAAAGAGAAGTCGTAATACCTTTTTAACCGTCTTAGAAGAGATTGAAGGCATTGGTGAAAACACAGCTCAATTGCTATTGAAGGAATTCAAATCAGTTGAAAAAATTAAAAAAGTTAGCTTGGAAGATTTACAGAAATTGGTTGGTAAATCTAAGGCTGAAAAAATCATACAATACTTCAAATAGTATGGGTAAATTTTTCCATTAATATTTTTAGTAAAATGAATTGAGTAGCATAAATCCCATTCAGAATTTATGCCACTCAATTTATTAATTCCTCGGACAAGTATTTAATCCTACCAAAGTGTAAAGTGGACAAAAACTTACTAAACTTGTTAAAACAAATACGGCTCCGATAACTAATAAAACCATACCTAAAGTTCCGCTTACAATTCCGCCAAAATAAAGTCCCGCAAGGATAATTGCCACTACAATTCTAATGCCCTTGTCTAAATTTCCCATGTTCTTTTTCATAGTTGTTATTTTTAATAAATGAGTATTTTTTCAAAAGTCAAAATTAGTAGCCCTAAAATTGGAACTCGGTGACAAAAGTCACAGGCTTAAAAAATTTCAATCCCATCTTTTAATTGAAGTAGCTTTTTATCGGATTCGAGTTTTTTAATAATCCTAGTTACAACTTCTCTTGCACTACCTAAATTATTGGCTATTTCTTTGTGTGAAATCTTTAATGGGTTCTGTTGAGTAAGTCTTGAACGTTCTCGTAAAAAATCAAGAATTCTTTTATCTAAATGTGTGAAGATTAGTTGATGTATCGTATCAATCAAATCTGAATACCGCTGGTTATAATGTTCGTAAAAACTATCTCTTAATTTTGGAAATTCTTCAAGTAATATTTTCAACTGCTCAACAGGAAGAATCAGTAATTTGGTATCTAGTTCAGCTATGGCATTGATTTTACTTTTATTACCATTTAACGCTGCAGAGAAAGACATAACACAACTTTCTAAAGGTTGAATATAGTATAACAATAACTCCTTCTCTTCATGATGTGTAAATACTTTTACTAAACCTTCTTCTACAATAGGTACAACTTGAACATACTGGCCTAAATGAAGAATTTCGGCACCTGCAGGTACTTCCTTATGAATTGCATATTCCTTGATACGTTGAAGTATTCTTGGATCTAATTTTGAAAACATATTGGAATATACAAAATCAGACATTTAACAAGCAAGATGATTTTCATTAGCATAACTTCATTCGAATAGCAATATCATTGGTCTTATAATTTTATATATTCGCTTTACATCCCAATTTATGAAACGCAGAACTGCTATTAAATCAATTCTACTTGGAGGAACAGCGATCGCGGGTGGTTTTGGTGGCTGGAAAGCCTATCAAATCTTTAAGACTCCTGATATCAGCTCACTCAAGAACAATTTACCCTTGTTAAATGCATTGGCGCAAACCATTATTCCACGAACAGATTCTCCTGGTGCTGGTGATGCTAACGCGGCTAAATATATTGCTGATATCTTAGCAAAATGCTATGACAAAAAAACGCAGAATAGATTTTTAGATGGATTAGATCAAATTCAAAATAAAGCCGTTTCTAGATTCGATTTGAATTTTGAAAACTGTTCTGAAGAGCAAAGAATAGAACTTTTAAAAGAAGCAGAAAAAGAAGGAAAAACCTTACCCGGTAGTGTTGGAAAACTGCAGAAAAAACTATTGGGTGATTCATTCTTCACCACATTAAAAGAATTGACATGTGAAGCCTATTGCACTTCCATGGAAGGAATGAACCAAGGTTTGGCATACGATTATGTGCCAGGAAAATTTCAAGGATGTATTACTTTAACTCCAGGACAAAAATCTTGGGCAACTAAATAAGCATGAGTAAAGATAGCATTTCAATTGATAGCACCCATCAGGATTCCATCTATATCAATACAGGAGCAGCAAAACAACAACAAACTTATGATGCCATTGTAATTGGCTCTGGTATTAGTGGAGGATTTGCAGCAAAAGAATTATGTGAAAAAGGCCTCAAAACTTTGGTGATTGAAAGAGGACGAAAGGTTGAACATATTACTGATTACCCAACAGCTATGTTAAACCCTTGGCAATTCGAAAATCGCCTTCGATTGAGTAATGAAGACAAGCACCAGCAAGCTATTCAAAGCTCTGTTTGTGATGAAAGTAATAAACACTTTTTCGTGAATGATCTTGAAAATCCTTACATCCAAGAAAAACCATTTCAATGGATTAGAGGATACCAAACTGGAGGTAGGTCATTAACTTGGGGCAGGCAATGTTATAGATTAGGTGATTTAGATTTTGAAGCGAATTTGAAAGAGGGTATTGGAGTTGATTGGCCTGTAAGATACAAAGACATCGCTCCTTGGTACGATTATGTAGAACAATTTGTAGGTGTTAGTGGTAAAGCAGAAGGATTAAAACAATTACCAGATGGGCAATTTCTAGATCCTATGGAAATGAACTGCATTGAACAACATTTGGCTGCAAGTAATCAAAAACATTTTCCAGATAGGGTGATTACCATTGCTAGAGTTGCCAATCTTACCAAAGGTTTAAAAGGAAGAGGACCATGTCAGTTTAGAAACTTATGCTCTCGTGGATGTCCTTTCAGTGGCTACTTCAGTAGTAATTCAGCTAGCTTACCTGCCGCATTTGCAACTGGCAATTTGAGTTTTTTAAATGATGCCATTGTTAAAGAAGTTTTGATTGATGAACAAAGTGGAAAAGCCGTTGGAGTTAGAGTAATAGATGCACATACCAAAGAAGTAAGTGAGTTTTATGCAAAGATTATTTTCATCAATGCATCTACTATCAATACAACTGCCTTACTCCTGCAATCTACTTCGAACAGGCATCCAAATGGATTGGGAAATTCAAGTGGTATGGTTGGTAAAAACCTAATGGATCATCCTTATGGTGGTGGGGCATATGGTGAACACGATGACTATAAAGATAAATACTACCAAGGCCGCAGACCGGCTGGAGTATACATTCCAAGATTTCAAAATATTGAAGGCGACAAGATAACAAGAAACTACAAAAGAGGTTTCGGATACCAAGGTGATGGAGAGCGTGCTGAGTGGCCAGATAGAATGAAGATGGAAGAAGGATTTGGTAAAGACTTCAAAGAAAAATTAACCACTCCTGGCCCATGGACCTTTTGGATGATGTCGAGAGGTGAATGTTTACCTTATGAAACAAATCAAGTAACGCTCGATAAAGAACAGAAAGACCAATGGGGCTTGCCTTTGGTGAGAATAAATTTTGAATTTGGTGAAAACGAAAAAGCCATGGTAGATGACCAAAAAAATCATGGAATGGAAATGTTGGAAAAAGCTGGATTTAAAAACATCAGGAGTTTTTATTACAATACCACAGGCGGAAGAGCCGTACATGAAATGGGTACAGCAAGAATGGGAAGAGATCCTAAAACCTCAGTATTAAACGGAAACAACCAATTACATGAAGTGCCAAATGTTTATATTACTGATGGTAGCTTTATGACATCTAGCTCATGTATCAATCCATCTTTAACTTACATGGCATTTACAGCTAGAGCTTGCGAACATGCCGTGAATGAATTGAAAAAAGGAAATATTTAATATGTTACATGTTTTGAATGAACTTGAAATAAAGGAACTCAAAAAGAAATGTTTAATTCATTCAAACAGTTTTGACTATGCCCTTATTTTAGATAACAATTTTCAAAAAAATGCATTCGGACTTCAATCCACTGAGTTCTTTTATGCGGCGGGATACCATGCAAAACTCGAAACTGATTTCGGTAATGCATTTGATCAACTAGAATCATTTATTCAAGAAAATAAGGGACAATATATCTTCTTATTTCTTTCCTATGATTTAAAAAATGAAATAGAACATTTGTTTTCTGCGCATCTTGATCCCATTGGATTTCCGGCCTTAACTGCAATTGTTCCTAAGGATTTTATACGTATTCATTCATCAGGAGAATTAACTTATTCTAATTTAGATTTTATTAATTCCATCAAAGCAATTGTTGATCATAATTTTCCTAAAAACCCAAGCATTGAAGTTGAAGCTAAAGTTTCAAAAGAGGATTATATCCATACAGTTCAACGAATCAGAAATCATATAATTGATGGCGATGTATATGAGTTAAATTATTGCACTGAGTTCTTTGCGAAAAATGCAATGATAAATCCCTATAAAACCTATTCAGATTTAAATGAATTATCCCCTACTCCATTTTCTGTATTTGCACATCTAAATGGTAAATATATGATGGGAGCTAGCCCTGAAAGGTTTCTAAAAAAAGTTCATCAAACCCTCTATTCTCAACCTATAAAAGGTACGAGCAAGCGTAGTTCAGACCCCAATCATGACCAATTAAATAAAGCCTTCTTATTGAACTCAGAAAAGGAGAAAGCAGAGAATTTAATGATTGTTGATTTGGTTCGAAACGACTTAGCCAAAAGTGCTAAAACAGGTACCGTAAAGGTGGAAGAGTTGTATGGAATTTATAGCTTCAAACAGGTGCATCAAATGATTTCAACAGTAAGTGCAATTGCAAGTGATGAAATCAATATTTCTACCATAATTAGGAATGCCTTTCCTATGGGTAGTATGACGGGTGCACCCAAGGTTAAAGCCATGCAATTAATTGATCAATATGAGCAAACCAAAAGAGGTTTATACTCTGGAGCAGTTGGATATATAAGTCCTGAGGGAGGTTTCGACCTAAATGTTGTGATAAGGAGTTTACAATACAATGCCGAGAAAAAATACCTAAATTTTGAGGTAGGATCGGCAATCACATTTGATTCAGATCCTGAAGAAGAATACAAGGAATGTTTGTTAAAAGCGGAAGCGATGATTCAAGTGCTTGCAGGAAAATAATACGAAATCTTATTTTATTGAAGAATCATCTCAGATTCAAATACACGAAGTACTTCATACAATTCGGTACTCAAAGATTTATCCATTAAACATTCGTACCACATCAAAGTCTCAATTCTTTCTTGAAGTATTCCAGCCGGATACAGTTCAGCTCTTAGCTTCAGTAGTTTTTCTAATTTGGCTTGGTGTTTCAATAAACGCTTCTCTTTATAGATTTTATTTAAAGATTTGAGTTCTGCCTTATCTTTTAACTTCTGTGCTAAAATTTCAGCATGAAACGCGTCGTTTACCTTTGCACTCAATTCATATATTTCTTGCCAGTTTTGAAGAATTTGATTGATTTGAGATTCTATAGAAGAGTCTCCAACTACTTGAAAATAAAGGTCACTTAAGGCTTCTGGCTTTTGTAATGCATGTTTTGCCTGCAATCCAAACCTAGCCATTCTGCTATCTAAACCTGGAGGAGTAAACAAGTGCATCATTCTTAAAACAACTATTGGAAATGCCAATGAATTTGCATCAAAAATTGATTTCAATTGTAACCAATAAGCTAACTCTGCAGGTCCTCCTATATAAGCTAAATTAGGCAGAAGTGTTTCTTGATAAAGAGGTCTCAAGTTTACATTCGGACTCAATCTATCGGGTTGATGAAGAATCAAATTTTTCATCTCATCAATGGTGAACGATTTTGATTGATCTGAAAGACCAAAACCTTTTGCTGTTTTTTTGATTAACAACCTTTTTCCAACATCATCAAAATAGAAAAAATTAATTTCCCTTGCTCCTATTTGTAACTCGTACCGAGAAGATAAAATACGATCGGAATTCAATTGGGCTTTAAAAGAATTCTGTTCAATAATATCAGAATACATCAATGATTGAATTTCTTTTTTGAATTCAATATTGGATGGCTCTATGATAACTAAACCCCAATCCTGAAACACAGAATGGAAGTACTTTAAAGTAGCTTTTGAGAGTGTAAAACCATTTTGATAAGCATCTCTAATATACTGCAGGTGTTTATTTTTTAAGCCTGAATCAGGAAGCAAAGATTCTAGCTCTGAAATCAATTTTTCTATTTCAGTTAATACCAAACTTCCAACTGCTTGTCCATCATGTTTTGCATTCCAGGTAAGCGTTTCACCATTGATATAAGTATGTTTGATTTCCTCGTAATCGTGGTCTTCTGATGCCAACCAAAATACTGGAACAACTTTTTTATCAGGATAAGAATGATTCAATTCAGCAGCCAGTTTAATGGTGCTCATGATTTTATAGGCTGTAAACAAAGGACCTCCAAACATAACCAATTGATGTCCGGTAGTTACAGTAAATGTTTGCTCTTTTTCTAATTCTAAAATATTTTGAAGCACTTTAGAGTCCTGCTTCAAGTTGATACCAGCATCAGTATATTGCTTCAGCAACTCCTTACTTAGTTTTAATCTTCTTTCTTTGGGGAAATTAGATTTCAATGAAAAGAGTTCCGCATAATTATTTAGTTCATGAGAACAAGTATAGAAATCCTTTAAGAAGGCATCCCTTTTTAAATAATCCCTTGTGAGTGGATTAACAAAAGGTGTTTCAGTGATATTTACTCTTTCAAGCATTTTATTGGATTGATCCGTATAAATCAAAATCCTCAGCACTATCAATTTTCACTTGCGCAAAATCACCCACTCTTGCATATTGTTTATCGGCTTTTACCAAAACTTCATTGTCCACTTCCGGACTATCAGCCTCTGTTCTACCAATAAAATAATCACCTTCTTTTCTATCGAATAAAACCTTGAAGGTTTTACCAACTTTTGCTTTGTTGATTTCAGAAGAAATTCCTTGTTGAATCTCCATAATAATGGCAGCACGTTCCTCCTTCACCTCCTGCGGAACATCATCACCCATAGTTCCAGAATGTGTTCCCTCTTCATGGCTATAGGTAAACACGCCCAATCTATCGAATCGGTTGTCTTCAACGAACCTGCACAAATCATTGAAATCTTTTTCTGTTTCGCCAGGATGCCCAACAATTAAAGTTGTTCTCAAAGCAATTCCTGGAACCTTTTCACGAATGGTACTTACTAAATCACGGGTTCTTTTTTCTGTGATTCCTCTTCTCATAATTTTGAGCATAGAATCACTTACATGTTGCAAAGGAATATCAATGTATTTGCAGATGTTTTCACGTTCGCGAATTACGTCTAAAGCCTCCAAAGGAAACTGAGAAGGATACGCATAATGCAGACGAATCCAATCTGCACCTGGAACATCAGAAATCCTTCTTAATAATTCAGGAAGTTTTCTATCTCCATATAAATCTAAACCATAATAGGTGCTATCTTGAGCTATTATTAAAAGTTCTTTAGTTCCATTTTTCACCAAGCCCTTTACCTCTGCTTCAATTTGTTCAAATGACTTCGAGAGGTGTTTGCCTCTCATAATAGGAATGGCACAAAAAGAACAAGGGCGATCACAGCCTTCAGATATTTTCAGATATGCATAATGAGATGGAGTAGTTAATAACCTTTCACCTATTAATTCATGTTTATAATCTGCACCAATTGTTTTCAGTAATTGAGGCAAGTGAGTTGTTCCGAAATACTGATCTA
>JBMLPO010000262.1:0-2724 GCA_049242065.1 Bacteroidia bacterium | reverse complement strand
TCCTCCAGCATAAAAGAAATGAGTTTGCTGAAGGTATTCCTTTGGATGAAGTATTCACAGAAGAAGATGGTGGATTAAATGCCAACCGTCGTGATTTCTTAAAATACTTTGGATTTGGTATCTCGGCAGTAGCATTGGCTGCTTGTAACAAAGCACCTATTAAAAATGCGATTCCTTATATTGTTAAACCGGAAAATATCACTCCGGGTATTCCTAACTTCTATGCATCTACAACCCCATCAGGTTGCAGCATTTTGGTTAAAACCCGCGAAGGAAGACCAATCAAAATTGAAGGAAATCCTGATTCACCTGTATTCAAAGGTGGTGTAAGTGCTGCTGATCAAGCTGCATTATTGGGATTATACGACAATGAAAGATTAAGAGGCCCTAAAGCTACTGGTAATGATGCTACTTGGGAAGCTGTAGATGCAGATATCAAAAAAGCATTAGCGGCTGCTAGTAATATCAGAATCGTTTCTGGTACATTAAATAGCCCTTCAGGTAAAAGAGCCATCAGTGCTTTCACTGCTAAATATCCTTCAGCTAAACATATCCAATACGAATCTTATTCATTAGGTTCTATTTCAGAGGCCAACAAAATTGCCTTTGGTAAAGCTGTAATCCCTGGATATCGTTTCGATTTAGCCAATGTAATTGTTTCTTTTGGTGCCGATTTCTTAGGAACTTGGATTTCACCAGTAGAATATACCAAACAATGGGCTTCAAATAGAAATCCTGAAACCAAAAAAATGAGCCGTCATATTCAATTTGAATCTCATTTATCAGTTACAGGTTCTAATGCAGACGTTAGATATCCAATCAAACCTTCTGCTGAAGGTGTTTATTTAATCAGTCTATACAATAAAATTGCTGCTTTAGCAGGAGTTCCTTCTTTAGGTAATATGCCTACAGTTGAATTACCGTTAAACATGATTGAATTAACAGCCAAAGAATTATGGGCTGCTAAAGGTTCATCATTGGTTGTATCTGGTTCAAATAATTTAGACCATCAATTGTTAGTTGCAGCAATCAATAGCTTATTAGGAAATATTGGTACAACTGTTGATTTAGATAACAACAGTAACCAACATTATAGTGATGATGCAGCTTTCGAAACACTAGTTGCTGATTTAAATTCAGGTTCAGTTGATGCAGTTATTTTCTGGAATGTGAATCCTGTCTATTCTTACTACAATTCAGCTAAATTAACTGAAGGTATTAAGAAAGCTAAATTGAGTATTTCAACTAATACAAGCATTGATGAAACTTCATCATTATGCAAATACAATGCTCCTGCTGGTCATTTCTTAGAATCATGGAATGATGCTGAACCAAAAGCAGGATATTTTGCATTAACGCAACCTACTATCTCCCCTGTTTTCAATACTCGTCAAACAGAAGAAAGTTTATTGCGTTGGGCAGATAATAGTACTTCTTACTATGATTTCATGCGTGAAACTTGGAAAGGTATTCTAAGTGGAAATGGAAGTTTTGAAGAAGCTTGGGTAAAAAGTTTACACGATGGTTTCTTCTATGCAGCAAAAACTGCTTCTGCATCAAAATTCAATGCAGATTTAACCTCTACTGTAAACGCCGCTTACACTGCATACAGCACCAATAAAACTAAGAAAGAATTAAAACTTTATAGCAAAGTTGGCGTATTAGATGGCTCATTAGCTAATAATCCTTGGTTACAAGAATTACCTGATCCAATCAGTAAAGTAACTTGGGATAACTATGCAAACATTAGCAAAGCAACTGCTGATGAAATGGGTATAAAAGATGGTGATATGATCAATATCACTGGCAAAAATGGTAAGATTGAATCCATTCCAGTGCTTGTTCAACCTGGTCAGCCTAATAATGTTATTGCAATTGCAGTTGGTTATGGAAGAACTTCAGGTGGTAAAGTTGCTGTTGGTGTAGGTAAAAACGCTTACTCTTTTGCATCTTTCTCTAATAATTCAATTCAATACGGTAGCTATGATGTAACCATTGAAAAAGCTGCTGGAGAGTATGAATTAGCTCAAACACAAACTCACCATACTATTGAAGGTCGTGCTTTAATTAAAGAAGCTTCTTTAGGTGAATATATTAAAGACAGCAAAGCTGGTAACCACGATCACCATGCTATTCTAAAAGAAAATGGTAATTTAATTACTCTTTGGGATGAGCACGACAGTAAAGGTCACAAATGGACCATGGCTGTTGACTTAAACAAATGTACAGGTTGTGGCGCTTGTGTAGTTGCATGTAATGCAGAAAACAATGTTCCAGTTGTTGGTCGTGCAGAAGTCCTAAAACGCCGCGAAATGCACTGGATTCGTATCGACAGATATTACAGATTCCGCAATAAAGAAAACAACAACATTTCTAAAGAAGAAGAATACAACAATCCTGCAACAGGAGTAGACTTCCAAGAAGTAAGTGTTATTCACCAACCATTAATGTGTCAACATTGCGGACATGCACCTTGCGAAACAGTTTGTCCGGTATTGGCAACTGTACATAGCAGCGAAGGTTTAAACCACATGGCTTACAACCGTTGCGTTGGAACTCGTTATTGTGCAAATAACTGTCCATTCAAAGTGCGTCGTTTTAACTGGTTCAAGTACAGAGAAAATGACCAATTTGATTTCAACTTCAATAATGACTTAGGAAGAATGGTTATCAATCCTGACGTAACAGTTCGTTCACGTGGGGTAATGGAAAAATGTTCTTTCT
>JBMLPO010000261.1:0-5993 GCA_049242065.1 Bacteroidia bacterium | reverse complement strand
ATCATCCTCACACCGTCAAATAAAGCAGCCAGAGTTATCGGCGTGTTAAAATCATCATTTAGTGCAGCATAAACTTGGTCTATTAATCCATCAATATTTACATCTGAAGTTTCTGATGATTTTAAATTGGGTAATAGTTTAACTGCATTCATCAAACGTTGAAAACCTTTTTCTGCTGCTTGTAACGCTTCATTGCTAAAATCTAAGGTACTTCTATAATGGGCTTGCAACATAAAAAAACGGACAGTCATAGGACTGTATCCTCTTTCTAATAAAGGATGTGTGCCAGCAAATAGCTCATGAGGCAAAAAAGAATTACCTAAACTCTTACTCATTTTTTGTCCGTTCACCGTAAGCATATTGGTATGAATCCAATAGTTGACTGGTACCTCATGGTTGCATGCCAAATTTTGGGCAATCTCATTGGTATGATGAGTAGGAACTAAATCCATACCACCACCATGTATATCAAAACGATTACCCAAGTATTTAGAGCTCATGGCAGAACATTCGATATGCCAGCCAGGAAAACCCTCTCCCCAAGGACTTGGCCAATGCATGATATGCTCTGGTTTGGCTTTAATCCAAAGTGCAAAATCCAAACGGCCTTTCTTATCTTCTTGTCCGTCTAAATCACGCGTATTGTTCAACAATTCATCCAAGTTTCTACCCGATAATTCAGTGTATGGATATTGCTTAGAAAATTTCTCTACATCAAAATAAACTGTGCCATTCACCTCATAAGCAAAACCATTTTCCATGATTTTTTTGGTCATTTCAATTTGCTCAATAATATGGCCCGTTGCTGTAGGTTCTATGCTAGGTGGAATATTATTGAACAAGCGCATCACCTCTCTAAAATCAACTGTATAACGCTGCACAATTTCCATTGGCTCTAATTGCTCCAATCTTGCTTTTTTGCTAATCTTATCTTCGCCCACGTCTGCATCACTTTCTAGGTGACCTGCATCAGTAATATTTCTAACGTATCTTACTTTATAACCCAAGTGAGTTAAATACCTTAACACCACATCAAATGATGTGAAGGTTCTTACATTTCCTAAATGGGCATTACTATATACTGTTGGTCCGCACACATACATCCCTACAAATGGATGGTGAATGGGCTCAAAAACCTTGGTTTGCTTGCTTAATGTATCGTAAATTTTTAAAGGACCTTTCATATCAAAAAATAAACACGAATATAATTCTTATTAACGAGCTTTAAATGCTTTTTAGGATGGATCCAATTCCACTGCTTCATATAGTGATTCAAATACCTCATTCCAATTAGCCCAATCTTCTTCTTCATCAAAGGATGAATTGTGCCAGATACTAATGAAATAACCATTCACGCGTTGGGTTTCACGTTTAAAATGCTGAATCATTTGGATGGCATTTTCAACACTTAATTTTGAGTAATTTTTAAGACCTACATCCATCAAACATGACGAGTAAACCATGATGGGTAAAACCTCTTGTGTACTTAAATCAAAAAACATAAAAGGGTAAGAGGTGGAAGCCCTAAATCCTGGTGCCTCAGAATAGGCCATGGTATAATCTTCACTAATCCCTAATTCAACCAAATTTCTATAGGTTTCAGGTAATCTGATTTTCAAAAAATGCTGACGAGAAGTTTTCGGATACACGCCAAACAATTGTAGAAATTGTTCTTTCTCTTGCTTCAATAATTTTCGATTAACGGCAGAAGCATAAGAAGGATGGATCCCGCAAATAGCCTGAGTTAACAGGTACTTACAAAGATTCTTCATTTCAATTGATGACATGGAAATGTTTTTATCGAAACCTCCTCTATCTGAAAGTAGAAAAAAGAAACGTGTTTCAACTTGGTGTTCACGACCCATTTTCAATAACATTTCATAGGTATCATATGGGTCTTTTTCTACGCCATATAATGCTTTAGTAAACTCAGAAAACTGCCCTCTCAATAAGGTGCCAATACTTTTTCTAAGGCGTGCGACAGGTGACAATCCTAAAAACTTAAATGCAAAATCAATGTCAATGGTGCTAATTTGCTTGAATGTTTGTTGCTTCAACTGAATAGCAGGGTATTGGCTCTTTAATTCTTGTTTGAATAAATCAATCCAACTATCGAGTAAAGGCATATGCAAGAAACCATATTTAAAAGCCAATGAATTTTCAGCTTTGTATCTACCATGTTCATCCCTTTTTACATTAGGCTGGTATTCTTCATATCGACTAATGAAATAAAAAAAGGAAGCAAATAAATCGAAGGGTATCAGCTGTGTTGGCCTAGGCAAATCGTGCGGAACCTCCCATTGAAAAGGATAAAGAACATAGTACCAATCTTCATCAGTTTTCACCTCTGGTTCAAATATTCGGATATCTTCTTCATACAACAAATTTGAAGCTGGAATATTTACACAATTGGCAAATATGCTATTACTATAATTGATTCTGTTCGAACTTGTCTTACTGAAATAATCGGCATTATCAGTAGTTTTATAATGAATCCCTAATCTTCTCAAAAGGATTTCATCTAAAACATATTTAAGTCTAGGAGATTCGTGAGCGCAATAAACAAGCATGGTAAAATGAATAGGTTGCAATTTAAATCAAAGCTCGGTAAACCAATGAATGATGAAATCTAGTTTACTTTTTTGCTTGTTCTTTTCCGTATTTAAAAACCTCAATTAACTGCATGGGATTCAATGCTTTTACAAACAACTGAACGGATTGTTTGGGCTGAAAAAATAAAAGTGTTGCCAACATGCCAGAATAATAAGTTACCAAAACCGCATAAGCCATTCCATTGATTTGGTATCTTGGAATAAAGTAAAAAGCCGTTAAGAGGTAAATTGCCAAATTCCATATTTGAAATAAAATAACAACCTTTTGTTTGTTCATTGCCAACATCCACATTCCCCAAGCTGTTCCAAAAAACACAGGGATGGAACCCCAAATATGTAATTTAAAAACCCCTGGAGAAAGGTGGTATTTTTCTTTGAATAAAAGTCCTATTACTTGGTCTCCCAACAACATACCACCTAATGAAATGACGATAGCAGACCAAATCATTAAAGAGCACAGTTGAACATATCTCTTAAACTGCAATTCATAATTATTTCTATTATTGATAATGCCAGGAAATACTGCTGCACATATTGCTACAGGAATAAAATAGGAAGCTTCACTCATTCTTACTGCAGCAGAGTATTGACCTACAAAATCTAAATCTCTCAAAAATCGAAGGATTAAAATTTCGCCAGATTTTTGGTATAACATCAAGACCAATGAACTCAGGATAAGCGGATAGGAATGCATTAATAGCTCTTTGGCCTCCAATAATGAAAACCGCCATTTCGAAATTTCCATTCCTTCTTTTTTAAAGAATCTTAATTGATTGATAACAGTGAGTGCCGCTTCAAATACAGCCATAGCTGCAAACCAATAAACATGTGCAGAAAAGTAAATCAATAACAATTTGGCTACAGAGGAAATTAATAAAGTAATAACCTGACCAATTGCCGTGTATTTACCCTTTACTTGTGATTGAAAGAAAAAGTCGATGACAACAAAAGACTGTAAAGCAATAGACAAACTAACAATGAAAACTGTGATGGTTTTATCGGGGGTATCTCGAATGAAAGAATAAGCCGTAGAGCCAATAATTACAAATGCTGCGCCAATTAAACGCATAAAGAACGTTGTACCTAAGATTTCATTTTTTTTATCTTTTCTAGTGATGAGTTCACGTACAACAATACTATCTAAACCCAGTGTAGAAAGGATAGTAAAAATTGAAATCACACTGAGGGCATAATTAATCAAACCATATTGTGCCGGACCTAGATACCTAGCAACCAATACCCCCACAAGAATTCCTGAAATAATCCTCGAAGATTTTTCAAGCAGCATCCACAATGAGTTGCTGAGGTAATTATTTTTTGCTTCCGTTTCCTGACTCATTATTTATTGAATTCATTCATAGTTGGAGCCAATCCCCTAAAAACAAAACTCTCACAAGCCTTTACTGAATGATCAATCAATAAAGGAAGTTCCGCTGCTTCATTTTCATTCCATTTGCCCAACACAAAATCTATTTGTTTGCCCTTGCTAAAATTACTTCCTATCCCAAATCTGAGACGTGGATAGTCTTTGGTTAGCAAACACTCTTGAATATTTTTTAAACCATTATGTCCTGCATCAGAACCTGAAGGTCTAATTCTGATTTTACCAAAATCTATTGCCAAATCATCTACTAAAACCAAGATCTGAGTATTATTGATTTTCAATTCCTGCATCCAATAGCGAACGGCCTTTCCACTCAGATTCATAAATGTAGTCGGTTTAATCAAAACTACCTGTCTACCTTTTAAAGAAAACTCTGCAACATCAGCATGTCTTCCTGCTTGAAAGAATGCGGCATGTTTTTGTGCCAAGGCATCGGCAATATCAAAACCTATATTATGACGGGTATGGGCATATTCGGATCCCATATTTCCCAATCCAATGATTAAATACTTCACTTTTGAATTAAACGCGTTTGTACAAAATTAGGTCTTAGAAGCTGAAATATATCGATTTTATTAAGATTTCAGCCCCTTACAAAACAAAAAACCCCGCAATTGCGGGGTTTTTGAAATTTTATGAAAGAAATTATTTCTTTTTCTTTCCGCCCTCTTCAGCTTTAGCAGCTTCTTGAGCAGCACGAGTAGTTTTAACTGTTACGATTGGGTTGTTAGGAGAATCTAACAATTGTAAATCACCAGCTACTACGTCAGCAACTTTTAATGATTTACCAATTTCTAATGTTTCGATGTTTAACTCGATTGCATCAGGTAATTGGTTAGCCATTGCACGTACACGTAATTTCTTAGTTTTTACAACCAATTTACCCCCTTGACGAACACCTACTGAGTTTCCAACCAAACGAACAGGGATTGCAACTTCTACTGCTTTACCTTCAGTGATTTCCTGAAAATCAGCATGCATGATTGAATCATTTACTGGGTGGAACTGCATATCTTTTAGGAAAGCATGGTATACTTTTCCATCGATATCTAATTTTACTTTGTAAGTGTTTGGAGTATAAACCAATAATTTAAAATCTGGCTCATAAACTGAGAACTGAACATTTTCAGGTCCTCCGTACAAAACGCAAGGTACTTTACCTTCGTTTCTTAATTCTTTGGTAGATACTTTACCTACTGAGGTACGAGCATGTCCAAATACTGCGATAGTTTTCATATATATATTTAATTTTCGGTTTACTCAAAAATCACCCCGACGATTCCGCCAAGATTATTTCCCATCAACTATAGATTCATTCTGTTATTTGCTCATATCGAACAAAGAACTGATAGAACCATGCTCCGTGATATTTTTAATGGCATCTGCAAATAATTTTGCAACTGACAATACTTTTATCTTAGAGCTTTGACGTGCTAGAGGAATGGTATCACAAACAACCAATTCATCTATTACACTATTTTCAAGAACTTCATAAGCCTTACCGCTTAATACTGGATGTGTACACATGGCTCTTACGCTAATTGCACCTTTGTCTTTCAACAATTGAGCAGCTTTTGCCAAAGTATTTCCAGTATCAATGATATCATCTACCATCATCACATGTTTACCGCTCACATCTCCAATTAAGTTCATGGAAGCGATTTCATTTGCACGACGTCTTTCCTTATCAACAATAACCATATCGCAACCCAGGGCTTTTGCATAAATTCTGGCACGTGCCGATGAACCCATGTCTGGAGAAGCAATAATTACATTATGGTCTATATTCAACTCCCTCATATAAGGAAGGAAAATAATGGAAGGATCTAAATGATCAACCGGTATTTCAAAGAATCCCTGAATTTGCGGGGCATGCAAATCCATTGTAATAACTCTACTCGCACCTACTACTGTTAACATATCGGCAATAACTTTGGAGCCGATAGAAACACGAGGTTTGTCTTTTCTATCTTGGCGAGCCATTCCATAATAAGGAA
>JBMLPO010000260.1:0-2493 GCA_049242065.1 Bacteroidia bacterium | reverse complement strand
GGCTTAAATTTGGGAATATGAAACAAGTACATTTAGTTTTAGGCAGCGGTGGAGCTAGGGGAATGGCTCATATAGGCGTAATTGAAGGCTTGTTGGAAGAAGGATTTGAAATAGTTGATGTGGTAGGATGTTCAATGGGTGCTGTGGTTGGAGGAATTTATTCAGCCGGATATTTACAAGCCTATTCAGATTGGTTAAGAGGTTTGACAAAATCAACAGTTTTTGGTCTTACCGATTTTACATTTACAACTCAGGGTTTTATAAAAGGGGAGAAGATATTTCAGAAGATTCAGGAATTAACTGGCGACCAAAATATAGAAGAATTGGAAATTCCATTTACTGCCATTGCTACCGATATGATTCGTAGGAAAGAAGTTTTATATCGCAGTGGAAATCTATTTACAGCACTAAGAGCATCTGTTTCAATACCCGGAGTATTTGTTCCAGTGATTGATAAAAACAGACTTTTGGTTGATGGTGGCGTATTAAATCCTTTGCCAATTAATCATGTTAAAAAAAATAAAGATGCCATAATTGTAGCAGTGAATATCAATGCCTTGGCTCCAAATGACAATAATATCGCTCAAGTTGCAAAAGAACCAGCTTCCTTTTTGGATAATGAATTCATGAATAAGTACTTTTCAAATTTTGTAAAGCCGAAAACTAAAGCCAAACAGAAAATTCCACAATTAAGTGTTTTTGAATTGGTAAATACATCTTACGATTATACCCAAGATCGATTGGCAGAAGTGATGGAAGAGATTTATAAACCTGAGATTCTTGTTCATGTCCCAAGAACTTCATGTGGTACTTTTGAATTTTACAGAGCAGAAGAAATGATTCAAATGGGAAAAGAAGCATTTCAACTGGCCTTAAAAGAATATAGAAAAACGAATTAAACTTTTTATTGAAAATTAAATCAAAGGAACATGATGAAAAAAATACTATTTCTGGTTTTAACTTTGGTAGGTTCTTTAGAATCGTTTTCGCAAAATATATACTTTCCTCCGCTTGTTGGCAGTACTTGGGAAACTAGCAGTCCTGTTTCTTTAAATTGGGATATAAATTCGCTTAATTCATTAGACAGTTTTTTAGCTTCCACCCAAACAAAAGGAACCATCATTTTAAAAGATGGAAAAATTGTTTTTGAAAAATATTATGGCACATTTACCAAAGACAGCAATTGGTATTGGGCAAGTGCAGGCAAATCACTTACATCAGTTTTAGTAGGAATTGCTCAGCAAAACGGATTTTTGTCGATAAATGATACTTCACAAAAGTATTTAGGTGTTGGATTTACCTCCATGACCAATGCACAAGAACAAAAAATTAAAATTCTACATCAGTTAAGCATGACAAGTGGATTTGATGATGGAGTTATGGATAAAGATTGTTATAATCCTGCATGTTTGAAGTATAAAGCTGAACCCGGAACCAGATGGGCTTATCACAATGCACCTTATACTATTTTAGATGAGGTGATTGATGCAGCAACAGGTTTAACAATCAATGAATTTGCCTTGGCGAATATCAAGTCTAAAACCGGAATGGATGGAATTTATTTTAAAACACCAGGTACCTTTAACAATGTATATTACAGCAAAGCAAGAAGCATGGCTAGGTTTGGATTGTTGATGTTAAACAAAGGATATTGGAACAATACAGCAGTTTTAAATGATTCTAATTACTTTAAATCAATGATTAATTCAAGCCAAAATATCAATCCTAGTTATGGCTATTTGTGGTGGTTGAATGGCAAAAGCAAATTTATGGCACCGGGATTACAATTGGTTTTTGATGGTCCATTATTTCCCAATGCACCAATGGATATGTATTCAGCTTTAGGTAAAAATGGGCAATTCATTTTTGTTGTTCCTTCAATGAATTTAGTAGTTATTAGAATAGGAAATGCTCCTCTAGATTATGGAGATGTTGCTATTACTTATGGCGACGATATGTGGAAGTATTTAAAGAAGGTGTTTCCACTTACTTCTATTCATGAATTAAATAATGTTGATGTAAATGTATATCCAAATCCCTTTTTAAATGAAATTCATATTGATGGAAATTTGGATGAAAAATTTAACTGGGAGTTGATGAATGCTGTTGGAGAAATTGTTCAAAAAGGAACTGGTAATGAACTAAACAACCTTAATTTAAACTCTGGAATTTATTACCTCAGAATGACTAAAAACAATCAAACGCTGGTTAAAAAGTTGATGAAAGTGGAGTAGGAGATCATTGACCAAAAAGTAATTTTAAGGTTTTCATCGTGATAAACATTTTACCACTATCAGGTAATTTAATGAAATCATATTTTAGATAAAATTCTTCTGCAGTTTTATAAATTGGATCAACAACTACAGCGAATGAACCAATTTCATTTGAAACTTCATAACTTCTTTTTAATGCATCAATCAAAAGGATTTTTCCATAAGCAAATCCTTGAAATTCTTTGTCAATAGCTAATCTTCCTAATAATATTGTAGGTAT
>JBMLPO010000259.1:0-6123 GCA_049242065.1 Bacteroidia bacterium | reverse complement strand
GTTCCGGCAATGTCAGCTTTTAGAAATAGGGGATTGTAAAATAAACAAATCATTTATAAATCAGAGGATAGTAAAATATTCCATCAAAAAAAATCCCCTTCATGTTTTATCACAAAGGGGATTTTTTATAGGTATCAATTTATACTAAGCGTTTTCTTCTTTTTTCTTCTTCATAAAACCAAGTGCCAAGGCAACAATTAATGCTCCGTAAAGCACTCCTGAAGATGCATAAGCAATTCTTTCGCCAGTTGCAACAATACTTGGTTCAAACTTAAACTCAATATTGTGTTTACCTGCCGGAATCGGTAATGCTCTCAAGGTATAATCTGCTCTTACATGTTCAACCAATTGGCCATCTATATAAGCGTTCCAACCTTTGTCGTAGTAAATTTCTGAGAATACTGCAAATTGTGGTCCTGTTGTATTGCTTTCGTATACCAATTTATTTGGTTGGTATTTGGTTAAAATAATAGTTGAAAGACTGTCTTTGTTGAATGTAAATCCTTTTAAAGTAGTTTCAAATTTCTTGTCAATTACCGCAGTATTTTTACTTTGGAAACCAGTTAATGCATTAATTTCTTCATCGGCATCAGCTACCCATTTAATTTCATTTACAAACCAAGCATTTCCATTGTTATATGGATTTCTTTGTGCAAACTGACGGCCAGTTGAATCACCAACAATAAAGTATTTTACATTTAACATATTGTAGGCTTCCATGTTTTGTCTGCCCAAATGCCATTCAATGAGTTCTTGGAACCTACGCATTTTAGCACCATGGTATCCGCCAATTGATTTGTGGTAGTATGCAGTTAAAGCATCTTTATCAAAATCGGTAGTGTTGTTATAAACTCTGTAGTGAGGATCTGGATCTGCCAAAATTTGCTCATCTACAGGAGATTTTTGAATGGCAACATCAGCCTTTTTCTTTTCAAAATCACTGTCGTTTAAATAACGTTTGTCAACGCTCCATAAATCGGCAACCACCATCAAACCTAAAACTGCAACGAATATTTCTTTTTTCAATTTGCCCAATTGGTAAGCCCAGATTAAGCCAACAGCTGCTAAAACCAATACGAGAGACCTTAAGGCATCCATGCGCAATAAACTTTGTCTGTCTGCCACAATCGAATCTCTTAACCATTCAGGTAATCTTTGGTCTGCTTGAGAAGTGAAGTCGAAGAAGGCTCCAGGAATCAAAGCAAAAATCAAACATAAACCTCCAACAATAGCTAAAGAATAGCTGAGGGCCTTTTTCAATTCTTCTTTTTTGTATTGGGCATCAAAAACTTCTCGCACAGCTAACACAGCCAATAGTGGGAATAAGGTTTGTGCAACACATAAAATAAAAGTAACCGACCTAAATTTATTGTATAAAGGAAAATAGTTGAAGAATAGATCGGTTAGTGGCATAAAGTTCTTTCCCATAGAGAGGAAAATTGCTAGCATAGCAGCGGTAAAAATCCACCATTTGGTATTGCCTTTCATGAAGAACATTCCAAATACAAATAAAAACACAATGATGGCTCCATAGTAAATGGGTCCCGCTGTAAATGGCTGGTCTCCCCAATAAACGGGTAATTGTTTGATTACATTTTTTGCATCAGGAACATTGTATTCTTTTAGTTTTTGAAAGGTTTCACTAGAGGTACTTAATTCACCATTAGAAGCACCACCATAAAAATTAGCCATTAATAAAGTAAATGGTTCCATTACACCATTACTCCATGCCAAGGCATAGTCTTTGTCGAGACCATTGCTGCTATTTGCTGCATTGCTTTCTCCTAGTGGATTTTTGGTTAATTCAGACGCACTTCTGATGCTGTATTTACCATATTCTTCAGTAGTTAACAAACCTGTAATATGAGTCCCTATTCCTACTCCAGCTGCAACTAAAAGATAAACACCCGCTACAACAAATGAGGCCAATTTTTTCTCTTTAATGTGTTGAATCAATTCAACAACCATCCATGCAAGAATGATAAATATTAAATAATAGGTTATTTGTAAGTGACCTGCTGCCAGCTCAAATGAAACAGCAATACCGGTAAAGACAGCACCCAATAATTTGTTCTTTCGAAGGGTGTAATTGATTCCAGCAAGAACCAAAGGAATGAACGCAATGGCATTTCCTTTAGTGATGTGTCCGGCATCGATATTGATGAAATTGAAACTCGATAGCGCAAAAGCCAGAGAGCCAACAATAGCTAACCAAGGACTTACTTCAAATGTTAGAAGTAATAAATAGAAACAGATAAACAATAAAAAGATGGTATCTGCAGGATGTTTGAGTACATCAGAAATGGTAAATAAAATATTTGAGGTGAAATTGCCATGGTAAGTAGCTCCAATTAAATAAGTGGGCATTCCGCCGAAAATAGAATTGGTCCAAAAGGTTCTTTCACCACTTGTTTTTTCATAATTCGCAATTTCCTGAAACGTTGCTTTCCATTGCAGAACGTCATATTGTTTAAGGGCTTTTCCGCCGAAAAGGGGATTGAAATAGATGAAAATCACCAAAAAAATTACCGCAAGGGCAATTAAATGAGGGCTGGCTTTTTTGAAAAACGAGGAATTCATTTAGAAAAATTTTTGGAAATATAAGTAAACCGAGTATTTATTGGGGAGAATTTTGATTTCAACACTGCGATTTTATCAAAATGAAGAAAATTTTAATGCTTCAAGTAATTAGAAACTAGTGCTCATTAGAATATTTCCTGCTTTCCATTATTTTCGCCCTTATCATATGATTGAATTACAAACAGATTTTACGCGGTATTTTAAACAGCAATTCGATACCACACAAACTTTCATTATTCCATTTATTGAAAGAAAAACCAAAATCGAAAAGGGCATGAAATTCCTAGAAGTTGGTAGTGGTTATGGTGGAATTTGTAAAGCTTTTGCTGATAAAGGTTGCAGAGTTACGGGTATTGAGTTATGGGAATATGCCAGTAACATAGCCAAGGATTTTTTAAAAGACGATATCGCTAAGGGTAAGGTTGAAATCATCAATAAGAATGTATATGATATCAACCCTGATAAAGACTTATCTGAAAAATTTGATATTATCTTACTTAAGGATACCATCGAACACATCCACGACCAAGAGTCGTTTGTGAAGCATATCATTCATTTCTTAAAACCTGGCGGCATCATATTTTTCGCCTTCCCACCTTGGTTTATGCCATTTGGCGGTCATCAGCAAAGTTTAGATTCTAAGTTTTTACATTTCCTTCCGTATTTCCATATACTTCCAACTCCTTTATACAAAGGCATATTGAAATTGTTTGGGGAAAGTGATGGACGTATCAGGGATATACTTGAGGTGAAGGAAACCCAAATTAGTATCAATCGTTTTGAACGCATTACTAAATCAGCAGGATTTAGAATATTAGAAAGAGAATTCTACTTAATCAATCCAAGTTATTTATACAAATTTGGCGCTAAACCTAGAAAACAATTTGCTTGGCTTGCTGCCTTACCTTGGATAAGAGATTGGTTTACGACTACCTGCTATTATTCATTAGAAAAACCAAAATCCTAATTGGATTTGGGCATAAAAAAAGAGCGGTTGTTTTCAAAAAACAATCGCTCTTTTTATTTGATATTAGTCTCTGTGATTTCCTACAGGAGCTTCAATTTTATCGTAAACCCTTTGGAGTTTAAATTCACGTGGTGGTGTTATCATCAATGGAACCGTTTCTACCAATACCGAGGAAGTGTCTAAACCGAAGGCTCTTTCTTCACTCAAACTAAGTTTATCTAATGTGAAGTAGATTTCCATGATTCGTCTTTCAAAACCACTCAATTCGTTATCGTGCGACAAATGACGTTTTAAAACTACAAAACGGAAATCGCCAGTGATGTTTTGACCTCTTAATGAAGCGTAACGAGAACGAACATCTACCTCACCATTTTTAACCAATTCTTCAACTACACGACGGAAATAAAAATTGATTTTTTGTTCAACTCTGAAACCTAATCTGAACTCAACACGAACTACATCATTTGGTATAATATGATCAACTTTATATTCCATTGTATAAGGCTTGTCATCTACATGTATATGAACAAACCAGTATACATCCGCGCGTTTAGGACGTTTCTGTAGGATGGAATAAATTACTTTGTATTCTACTTCCATGAGGTGATCTGCACTGGTTAAATAAACCAAATGTGTAGAGTATTTGGAAATGGAATTGTCTTTGCTCAACTCATATAACAAAGGCAAGTATTCTTTTAGGTTAACAAATTCTGTTAATCTGTTTTTGATTTTGCGACCTCTGTACCAAACGTACATAATCAACATAAATATAGAACTCACTAAAAGTGTCATCCAACCACCGTGAGGAATTTTATCAATATTGGCAATCAAAAATGCAGATTCAACTGCTGCATAAACAAGAGCTAAAAGTGCAATAAATAATTTAGGTGCTTTTATTTTCTGTAGGAAGTTGATTAACAAAATGGTTGTCATAATCATGGTGATAATAATCGCCAAACCATAAGCAGCTTCCATATTAGCTGATTCTCTAAAATACAATACAATGACAACACAACCTACCCACAATAACCAGTTTACACTAGGTACATAAATCTGTCCTTTTAAATTGGTTGGATATTTGATAGTAACTTTTGGCCAAACATTTAAGCGTAAGGCTTCAGCCACTAAGGTAAAGGATCCACTAATCAAGGCTTGTGAGGCAATAATCGCTGCCATCGTAGCAATAATAATTCCTGGAAGAATGAACCATTCTGGCATGATTGAAAAGAAAGGGTTTCCGTCAGGAATGACTTGTCCAACATGATTTAAAACCCAGGCACCCTGACCAAAGTAATTTAATAGAAGTGAGGTTTTAACAAAAGCCCAGCTTACGCGAATATTGTTTTTTCCGCAGTGGCCCATATCAGAATATAAGGCTTCAGCCCCAGTAGAACATAGGAAAACCGCACCAAGTAACCAGAAGCCGCCTTCGAAGTTTACTAGAAAATCATAAGCATAATAAGGGTTAAGTGCCAAAAGTACTTTAGGATTTTGTGCGATTCCTATAGCTCCTAAAATGCCTAGCATGGTAAACCAAACCATCATAATAGGACCAAACATTTTTCCTACAATGGTTGTACCCATTCTTTGCAGAAGGAAAAGTAAAGTAATAATAGTTAGTACAATCGGAATAGTTGGAATATTCGGATTCAAAATGAGCAATCCCTCAACTGCAGAAGAAACTGAAATAGGAGGTGTAATCATACCATCTGCAAGAAGGGTACATCCTCCAATAATTGCCGGAACAATTAAATAAGGTTTTCTTCTTTTTACGAGGGCAAATAGGGAGAAAATTCCACCCTCACCATTGTTGTCTGCTCGCAAGGCAATGGTGACGTATTTAACCGTGGTTAATAGGGTAATTGTCCAGACTATACATGATAGTCCGCCGTAAATCAGTTGTTCACTGATTTCTCTTCCTTTAATAATCGCTTTTACCACATAAAGTGGGGAGGTTCCGATGTCTCCGTAGATAATTCCTAGGGCTACTACGAGTCCTGCCACAGAAAATTTGTGGCCATGGCCTGTTTGAATACTCACGTTAGTAAAAAATGAGGGGCAAATGTATAATTAAGAAAATGATTTCAAAGTAAGTGGCAGGGAAATTTTACTATTTGGTTAATTGGCCATTTCGCTGATAAAATGAATATGCATCAAATGAAGATCATCTTTACTAAACTCTTCACCGTATTCTTTTAATGCATGACTCATTACATCCTCATGAGTTTTCTTGAAAAAGTCCATCACCTCATCCACAATTTCCTCATCGGTAATTTCATAAATATAGGCCTTCAAATTCAGCTTGGTTCCACTGTTTACAATGTTTTCAATTTCTGTTAACAGCTCCTCCTTTTTGATTCCTTGTCCACGTGCGATATCATCTAAAGATATTTTTTTATCGATATTGGTGATGATTGCGATTTTTCTGGCAGATTTATTTATAACCGATTTAATCACCACATCTTCCGACCTTTCTATGTCGTTTTCTTTAACATATTTGGCGATTAACTCAATAAATGGTTTTCCAAATTTGGTTGATTTGCTGCTACTTACTCCGGATATCTTACTCAATTCAT
>JBMLPO010000258.1:0-2042 GCA_049242065.1 Bacteroidia bacterium | reverse complement strand
GGTAAAAATAAATCATCATTTTACCACTATTTCGCAGATCAGGAATGTTTTGTAGAAGAATTGTTAAACCACCATTTAAAGCAATCTGAAATCGTTGCTCAAAAAGAAAAACTTGCTCAATCAATTCATCCCGAATTAATTCAAATTCTCATTGAACATCAAACTGATATTTTATTCAATAAACAATTGCGTTTCAATCGCGACCAAAAACATTTTAAAAGCACATTAGAAAAATCAAATGAAATCATAGGTAAGGATTTTGTGCTACTTTGGTTGAAGGAACTCCGATTAAACATTTCACTTCAACAAATTGAAAGTTTATTTGAATTGGCCCTAGAAAATTTCTTCCTTCAAATAACACCTGAAAACTTCAATGAATCTTGGTTAAATCAGTATTTTGATTACCTAAAAAACATTATCAGGAAATTTGTCCAAGCTTGATAACTATTAGCTTCTAGCATCACAAACAAAATTGCACGCTATCGTCTAAAATATGTTTGGAAGTCGAAATACTTTTGAGCCCATAAAACAGCTCATCTATGACTTCACAAATCAAAAACAACTTATTCATTTTGCTTCTCATTCTTCAAACACTAGGGATTGTCGTTTATTCCATGTTTAGCTTTATAAATGAAGGACCCAATTTGTTTGCAGTTTTTATCGATAACCTAAAATCGCTTAACTGGAATGGTCAGTTTAATCTCGACTTCATGAGTTACCTGACACTATCAGGCATCTGGATTATGTGGAGAGAAAAATTTAGTCTAACATCTATCATTACTGGCCTCAGTGCTATGATTCTGGGTATTCTGTTTTTTGCACCTTACCTCATTTTCCTTTTTTATAAGGAAAATACATCTGTTAAAAAGGTGCTTATTGGAAAACATATTTAATCCTTCAATTATGTTAAAAATTAGGAGCACTTCTTTTCACAAATTTTGGTTAAAAATTACAGCCATTGTTATTGGCTCATTTGGACCCATATTTTTTCTTGGAAGCATGATTTCTACCATGGAACCTGCACGATTTAGCCTTGATCTTTTAACCTGGCCAGTAGATGGTTCAATTACTTATGAATCTGCTGATACAAGGTTTCTATCAGCCCTTACCGGCGGCTTTTTATTTGGATGGGGCATTATGGTTTGGTGTTTATCTGTTTGGGTTTACGACAAAGCACCTGAACAAGTTCGTAAAACCGTAATAAGTGGTTTACTTGCATGGTTTGTTTTAGATAGCACAGGTTCCATTTGTTCCGGAAATCCAAGCAATGCCATCATCAATATTTTGGTATTGTTGATAGCAGCAGGACCATTGTGGTTTAAATCCCGGTAACATCGCGATAAATCGCAATGATTTTTTAACAGAAATATTTTTCATACATTCATGAGATGAAACCCCTATTGATTTTCATCTTCACAATATTGTTTTTTCTAAAGCTACAAGCACAGGCTAAGCACACCCTGACGATAGGATATTCGTTATACTCTGAATTAAAATCAACCAAAAAGCTTCAGTTTTTCGATGAAAACTCCGGTAAATATGGAACCGGTCATTTTATAAGTTTTGGTTATAATAGAAGACTAGGGAAAATTTTACATTTTAAAATTCATTCGTCCTATGGTTATTTTAGAAGACAAAATTTCAAATTAAATGATAGTACTTATGGTAATGCATACTCTCATATGGTTCCAATCAAATTAGAAGGTGTTTTGAATTTGGTTAATTTAAAAGATTACGGGTTTGCTATTTTTGGAGGTGCTGGAACAAACCGCGTACAATATAATACTGAGGCTAATTCTAATAATCCTTCAATTCAAAAAGTTAATTTTTATCCATTATATGTTTATGGAATGGCAATCAGGATTCAACAATTAGGATTCTTTGCACTAAATGGCAATTATATCATAATAAAATTTACTCATTTTGATAATAAAAACTTCCTTTCTTTTGATCTGGATTTTCCTATTTATCGATTCAATAAAGAAAAAAAGAAAAAATAATCCTTTATTCCTTCATTAACTTCCAGACTCTATCAAATCTCT
>JBMLPO010000257.1:0-4968 GCA_049242065.1 Bacteroidia bacterium | reverse complement strand
TGGGGCGACTATTTTGGATATTGGTGGTCAATCAACTCGGCCTGGTTCTGTTCAATTAGGTCCAGAAGAAGAGTGGTCTCGGTTAAAGGATATTGTACCTGAATTAGTGAGTGCTTTTCCAGAAACCTATTTTTCAATCGATACTTACTATGGTAAAGTTGCAGAAAAGGCCATGCAAGCTGGATTTCATTTAGTGAATGATGTTTCTGCATTTGAAGATGATCCACAAATGTTTGAATTTTTAAAACACTATAAGCCCGCATATATCATGATGCATAAGAAGGGTCGAATTGAAAACATGCAAGTGAATCCCTTTTATGAAAATGTGGTAATAGAAATATTAAATTACTTTCAATCACGAATGGCGCTGTTGAATGAAATTGGTGTGTATGATATAGTTCTGGATCCAGGATTTGGCTTTGGTAAAAACCTTCAACATAATCTTGAAATTCTAAAAAGTTTGAATTCATTTTCCATTTTTCAATTACCATTATTGGTTGGATTGTCCAGAAAAAAAATGCTGAGGGATATAGCTGGTGTAGGGGTTGAAGATGCTTTAAATATTACCACTGCAGCCAATATGATTGCCTTACAGAATGGTGCAAAGATTTTAAGAGTACATGATGTACAAGCTGCTAAAGAGGCAATAAAACTGCATTTGGCACTTAAATCCATTAGCTAATTCATAGTTTGTAGCTTTTTCGTATCTTGGACCAAATTTTTTTGAATGGAATTAATTGAGATGGCTAATTATAAGTTCACGATCATCAACTTGATTGATCTTGTTCTTGTATTGCTGTTATCTTATCAGCTATTTAAATTATTAAAAGGCAGCCTTGCATTCAATATTTTAATTGGATTACTCACCATCTATTTGTTTTGGCTTTTGGTGAAATATTTTGAAATGCCTCTATTGGAAGGTATTTTAAGTGAATTTACTAAGGTTGGAATTATAGCGGTATTGATCGTTTTCCAGCAAGAGATTCGAAAGTTTTTATTGATTATTGGAAACAGTTCTTTTTTAGGTGAAAACAAATCTTGGTGGAATATTTTTCCTTGGAAATGGAAAATTGAGGATTCCTTTGTAACGCCATTTGATGAAATTTTAGAGGCCTGCCAAGAATTGTCTGAATCAAAAACAGGGGCTATTTTGGTGTTTCCAAAAACTTCTGAAATGAAATTTATTGGTACATCAGGCGAAATTTTAAATGCCAATATTACCAAGAGACTTATACTAGCTATTTTCAATAAACATAGTCCATTACATGATGGTGCAGTGATCATTGCAAAAGGAGAAATCAAAGCAGCTAATTGTGTTTTACCTGTTAGTGAGAATCCAGTTTTTATTAATAAGTATGGCTTACGTCACTTGTCGGCTTTGGGTATAACAGAGCAAACAGATGCAGTTGTTTTGGTTGTAAGTGAGGAGCGCGGTACCATTAGTTTTGTATCTGAAGGGAAAATTCAAGAAAACTTAAGTATTGCAGAAATTCAGGAAAAACTAACAAGAGAATTTTCTAAAGAAATGCTTGGAATAGCTTAGTCTCTGAAATTCTCAAATTGCAATGGAACATCAAAATCTTGTTGTCTAAGATTGGCAATGAGTGCCTGTAAATCATCAATTTTTTTGCCGCTAATTCTCAATTGGTCATCATGGATAGCTGGTTGAACTTTCATATTCAAAGACTTGATATGGTTCATGATTTTCTTTGCAATTTCTTTATCAATCCCTTCACGAATTTTTATTTCCTGAAGTACTAATTTCCCGCTCGATTTCGGTTCACCACTCAAGTCGAGTGCTCTTACATCTAAACCTTGTTTGCTGAACTTGCTCAAAATGATATCTGCAAGTGTAGATAAAGCCATTTCTTGCTTTGCTTGGACTTTAATTGCCTTTGATTTTTTATCCAAGTCTATTTCACACTCCTCATCTTTTAGGTCGTAACGATTGAATAGTTCCTTTTTTGCGGTGTTAATTGCATTGTCAATTTTTTGTAAGTCTATTTTATTTACAACATCAAAACTTGGCATACTTCTATAATTATTCTTAATACTTGTGTAAAAATTAAATTGCATTCAAATTTAAGGGTAAAAATCAAACTATTATTTCTAAAAATTGTCTAACATGCATTACAATTAATCTCTAGTATATGAAAAATGGTTTATTGATAGTACTATTCATTTTTAGTGTCCTATCTGCTTGCAAAGATAAAGATGTAAGTACGCCAATTGAATCTGTTAATGCTTTGGATACAATGACAAATTTTGTAGGCTTAGTTATTCCAAAAGAAGGCAGTTTAGACATTAGTCTAACTCATTTCTATGCTTCTAAGCCCTTGGTTCTAAATACGGATATATATGTAAATGCCGCTAATGATACCTTTAATGTTGAGGAGCTTCGTTATTATTTTACAAATTTATCTTTACAAAAAGCGGATGGTTCTTGGATTAATCTAAAGAATTATCAGTTAATTGATTTTAAAACACCTCAGACCAGCTCATTTACCATAAATAAAATTCCTGCTGGACACTACAAATCTTTAAGGTTTTACTTAGGAGTCGACAGTTTAAACAATACAAGTGGTTTACAAGAGGGAGCTTTAGATCCTTCATGGGGAATGTTTTGGACATGGAATTCAGGATATATTTTTTATCGAATCATGGGTAGAAATCCTAACACTGGTAGAACATTTTCTTTTGATTTAGGTGGTAATGAGAATTTACCACTAATTGTGGCAGACTTAAACTCTTTCAAGCTTAAAAAACAACAGGTGAAATTAAGTTTGAAAATGGATATCAATGAAATGTTTCAGAATCCTATGGTTTATAGTTTTGTTTCTGATGGATATGCAATTCATACTAATACGGCTTCTGGTGCACATAAATTGGCTGCCAATATGAACGATATGGTTAGTGTTTCAAATATTGAATAATGAAAAAGGTATTTATTCTATTTGGCTCTTTAGTTTTTTTATTTACTCTTTCATGTAAAAAGGATAAGGAGATTGCAGCTAATGACCCTTACGCATATGATCCTACTCCTTATCAATTAAATTTACCACAGGGCTTTGGATGGAAGCAGTTTCCAATTCCGGCCGACAATCCTTTAACAGTAGCTGGAGTGGAGTTGGGTGAAAAGTTGTTTCACGAAAAAATGCTTTCCGCAAACAACACACAGAGTTGCGCCACTTGTCATAAACCGGAATTTGCTTATTCCGATTTTGGCAATCAGTTTAGTGAAGGAATTTCAGGTCAGAAGGGAAATCGAAATGCACCTGCACTTTTTAATTTAGCATGGGCAGACCTTTACAACTTGAGTGGTCATCGTTATTTTTGGGATGGTGGAAAAGGTGATTTGGAACAACAAGCTGTTGGACCAATTGTTAACCCAATTGAAATGGCTTCTAATTTATTAGATGTGGTAAACAAACTTCAAAAGCACCCAGAATATCCCAAATTATTTAAACGAGCTTTTGGAAATGATTCGATAACAGTTTCTAAAATAGTAAAAGCTATAGCACAATTCGAAAGAACGTTAATTAGTTCTAATTCGCCTTATGATCAAGCTGAAAGAAGAGAAAGGCAAAGAACTCCAAGTGAATACAGGGGTATGATTTTATTTAACTCAGAAGCTGGTGGAGACTGCTTTCATTGTCATGGAAATTTAAGCTCCCCTTATTTTACAAATTTTATGTTTCATAACACAGGTCTTGATGAAGTTCCTCCAGATTCTGGTCTCTACAGAATTACAGGAAATCCTGCTGATATAGGGAAATTTAAAACACCTAGTTTACGTAACTTAGTATTTACTGCTCCCTACATGCATGATGGAAGATTTAAGACATTAGAAGAGGTTATAGAGTTTTATAACTCTGGGGTAAAAATGAGTCCATCTGTTGATCCTAATATAGCAAAACATGCTGTAAGCGGCTTACATTTAACACCTCAAGATAAAATTGACTTATTAAATTTTTTGGTCTCATTATCCGACTCAACTTTTATTAAGGAAAAATAAATAAAACTTTATGGTGGCCGTATTACTTAGATAATCAGCTGTTTGAACTAATGTTTAAGCTTATTTTTTCTTTTTTTTTGCAATTAATTTGTTGGTATACTGATTGATATGAATTTAGGATTCAATTAGTTTTAAAATTAAAGGTTTTTTTAAGCCCTTGTTTAGGGAGTAAATCTTCTAATATTTAGGTATTTTGGGGCTTATAAGTTTTTAATTTTCCTGACAATTCCATAGATTTGATAAAATATATAACTCACTTTATTATGAATATAAGTTTTACTAAACGAAATGTTCGGTTTTTGATTCTTCTTTTGATAAGCATTTTTAGTGTTATCAAATCTGAAGCTCAATTGATTACTGTTGGAACCGGAACAGTTGTTCAAGCTACCACAGGAGCAACTCCCTATGGAACCTTGTATGAAGACGGAAGAGTTCAATACCTGATTTTAAAATCAGAATTAACGGCATTAGGAATTACAAGTCAAGCTCAAATTTCTTCTTTAGCCTTTAATGTAGTTGGATTACCTAATCCAGCTTTGAATGGATTTCAAATTAAGTTGGCACATACTCCATTAACTACTTTATCAGGTTATGTGTCAGGTACTTTTACTACTTGTTTTAGTGGCAACAATATAGCACCAACTACAGGTTGGAATACTTATACATTTACTTCTCCATTTGCTTATAATAACAATGATAATATTGTTGTTGAAGTGTGCTTTGATAATTCAGCTTGGGTTACAAATGGTACAGTTAATGCTACTACAACAAGTTTTAATTCAGTTTACGGTAGTTTCCAAGATGGTGGCGCTGGTTGTGCTGGTGGAACTTTATTAAATATAACAACTTCTACAAATAGGCCTAACATGCGTTTACTATTTGTGGCTAGTGCAAGTCAACAAGTTCTCCCTCCAATTGCTGGTATCTATCCAAGTATGGCTACACCTAATTAT
>JBMLPO010000256.1:0-37326 GCA_049242065.1 Bacteroidia bacterium | reverse complement strand
ATGATGCTTTGTTTTTGTTGAGGCAGATGTTGCAGTGTAAAATTGTTTACTGGATAAATTACTGAAGCGCCAGGGCTATCTTCAAAGTAGGATAATTTAACCGATTTCAAATTTGGTTTTTTAGCACCTCGGATAGAAACCCTGTAGTAGGGATAATTGGCATCACGAAATTTCAATTTTGAAAATACATAAGATTCATTTCCTTCATGAAAAGAAAGAATCCTCACATCATCGAGGATGGTCATCCATTCGCCTAATTTTTCAGCAGCATCGAGATTCACATGCCAATCAAAATTTCTATCTGCAAAATCAAGGCTTAGGTTATTGACCAGTACATTCTGAGGACAAACCAAAGTAAAATAATACCAATCGTTTCTGTATGACTCGTTAATGATTTTAAATTCAACTTCTTTTTCTATTTGTTTAGGACTTACCTCTTCAAGTATATAAGGCACATTGATGGTATCACCCTTGGAGGTATATGATTGGATTCTTAGATCAGAAAAATGAGGAAATGAGCTTGGGTATAAATCAAGAGGTAAGAGTAACTGATGCCATTCGGAATTGATACCAATGATTTTTCTCCTATACTGAAATCCTGTTTGTGCAGCAAGGCCTATACTTTCCAGTAAGAAGCATAAAAAGAAAATGGTATTAAGCCTCCTTTTCATCATCAAATAAATTGGATTTATTCTTGTTGTAAAGAAATGAAATCAGTAATAACAGAATTCCCAAAGAAACAAACACTATGGTTTTCCCTATGGTATTCAATCCTGAAATATCATAGAAAAACAATTTAAGTAAAGTAAAAGTAAACAAAGAAATAGCTGCATAACGTAAATGCTTATGGGCATGATTGATTCCAATAAAAACAAGTATCAATGCATAGATACCCCAAAGAATACTTAAACTTAATTTATAAGAACCCTCCATGTGAATCATATCCATCACATGTAACATCTCTGAACTGGCAAGCCATAGAATGAAGAGGTGTTTAAATAAATCACCTATCCAATGAAATGCTTGAGGAATGAAATCACTTTTACTTAATTTATTGGTATAATAAACCAAAGGAACAATAAATACAAAACTGATATACCTAATAGCCAAACTATAGGGGAAGTAAATATGAGTACTCGGCGTAAATCGAAGTAAATAAGCCTCCCTCAGCTCACTGAATTCGAAAAGAGAAACCATTAAAAACAGGAAAATAACAAGTGCATTGAGTACTGGAATTACATAATGATAAGTTGCTTTCAGCTCCATTTTCACTGCCATTCTAGATACAATCAAACAATAAAATGCAGCAAAATTAATCAACCAAATATTCTTAAATCTCACTGCATCAATCATCGGGTTCATGATAGAATCATATAAAAATTCGTTGTGATGAACCAAGTAATTATACATGATGGTATTCCAGTAATTCACAATTTCCATGGCAATACATCCAAAAGAAACCATCACGAATAAAGCGGGCAGAAAAATATTTCTTAACTGTTTGTATTCTTTGGTTTGAACAGAATCGAATTCAAATTTTGAATGAAAATAATTGATGAAACCAAATGCAATTGAAGCCAAAAAACCTACCATGAAATAGGTATTCATAACCAAGCTAACCAAGCTCTGACCTAGCTTTATTTCATTCAACATGGTTCTCCAATCTTGAAGAATAGAAAACGCAAACAAAATCATTACAGCATAAGAAAGCCATTCATAAATTGCCACTCTTCGACTTCTTCCTATGTAAAAAAGCAAAGTAGCTTCGGCAGCCCACGACAAGGTTACCCAGTTGCCATCGAGTTGAATTGGAATGGCAATGGAAATAAAAACCAGCACCATACCCATGAGCATCACGAATAAATTTTTATCTGCTAAATCACGTTTTTGAATTTGATAAGAAACAATGAAATGTATTAAACCATTAACAGCAGTGAACAAACCTAAAAAATCATTGGTACTATAGTGGCTATCCAATATTTGGTAACCAAAGCCAAAATAAATAAAGGAATTACTAACGATGAGTAATACATGTTTGGGTTCAAACTTTTCATTTTCGATAAGTTTATAAACCAGAAACATTCCATAAAAAGTGATGAAATACAAACTTGCAAAACCCAAAGCAAGCCATTGGTGGTTTTCTTGTTGATAGGAGAAAACAAACCAAGATGCATAAATGAGCCAAGTTAATACAAATGCTACATGGTATAATAATTTCCAAAAGCGTTTATAAGCAATGAATAATATACCCAAATTAATAATGGCCATATAGCTAAATAATATTGCAACTTTACCTGAACCATTACTCAATAAAAAAGGAACTGCATAGGCACCAATCAAACCGATATGGGCAATCAATTGTAAGTTATAGGTTAGGGAGGCCAGTACTGTAAACACAGTAAAAATTACCATGAGTAGAAATGCTAGCTCTTGTGGGAATAAGTTGTACAAGCTATAAGCTGCATAAGTAAGAAAGTAATTAATGGCCATTGAACCGCTTAATAATACTGCACTAAATTGCTCGTATTTTACTTTCAGTTTAAATGCAAAAGCCAATAAACCAAAACCCATTGTATATCCTAAAATAATTCGAGTTAAGGGACTGATTAAATCATGGTCGATGGCAAACTTGGCTCCTATTGCTACACCAAGAATAAGTATTACTATTCCTATTTTACTAATTAAATTCTCTCCAATAAATTTCTCCCACTTTTTATTCAAATCAGAACTGGGTTTATTCGATTTATTTGAAGAAGGAACTTGAGCAACTGGAATGGTTTCAAGCTTAAGCTGGGCAATCGGTTCAGATCTAACAATTGGATCGTTTGAATCAAATACGGCAATTACTGGTAAAACCTCCTCTTTGGGTTTGAGTTTATCTATCTGTGATTTCAAAGATTTGATTTCAGTTTGAAATCTCTCTTGTTCTCTGATTAATAGATTGAGTTTATCATTGAGTATTTTCCAATCATCTGCCATTAGGTAAAATTAGGAAAATTTTAGAAAGAAAACTTACAAGTTCTTAAAACCTAATTCCTACATGCCAATCTGTAAAAACTGGATACATGGAAACTTGATTTGAATTAGCCATGTTTGAATAAGGACAATAAGTCACTTCAGTAAAAATCAATTGGTCATCTAAAAAAGGAAAATCAAGGCTAATAGATCCAAAGGCATTGAAGCAGCTCGACATCATGCCCTCTCCAGAGGATCTATTGAGGTATACAGCACCGGTAGTTTCATTTCTTTTTTCATTACCTAGATAGTATTCACGGTAGTGCAATTGATCTTTCTTATTTAACATGATTACAAATGAAGCACCAGCTGAAACACTCATTGTAAATTTCTTTTGATAGAACTTATACCGCGCATAAAGTGGTAATTCCAAAGCCTGAAACTTGAATTGAAAATCATATACTTCTTGAAGTCCAGTTGAGAAGTTCTGTTCAAGAAATGAAGTAGCATTCATTTGATGGTATCTTAAACCATAACCTATTTTGAAATCGGTTCTAAATTGTATAGGATTAAATTGGCGGAATGCTGAAAATGAAATAGAGTTGGCAACATTCCATTTTGATTTCACCATGGCATTTAAATTATAAGGACCAGAACCCTCTAGACGGAGTCGAACAAGACTAGGTCCAAAAGAAAATGAAAAATGATCCCTTCTGTATGCAGTGGAATAGAAAGTATGTAAACCATTGGTAGATTCTTTATGGAAAGACACAGCATAGAGCAAACTAGAAGAGCAGTGCATGATAAACAGTAAAACAAGTAAAGACTTTTTACTCATTTTTACTGGCTGTATTTTTATTCAAAGCATCCATGATCCACCAAGGAATATAAGCAGCAATAAAATTCGCCAAAGCCACAAATTCAGCAAAGAAAACATAATAAGGCCAAGGACCTAGATAATCTAAAATACTTGCTGAAGGTGGTTTCCCACATATCCAAAAATAATTGGCATCAAGGGTATAATTGACGATGGCTGCAAATACAAGAAACACATTGATACCAATCATAGCTTTCCAGATATGTTTAACCTGTGGACGCATCCCATAAACTACGCATGCATAAACAATAGCCAAAATCATTCCTGTATGACCTAACCAATATCTGAAGTACAAAAAGTGGGGAAAGTTTTCTTGTAAATCAGGTGTAATACTTGCTTGTAACATTCCTCCCAAAGCCCAGAAATATAAGATTTCAAACCACCATTGTTTTCTATAAACCATCACTAAGAAAATAGTTAGGTTTGAAAACCTACATAATTGCAGAGGAAGGTCTTCTTGCAGTGAATAGGTACCTGCCAAATAATTCAACAAATTCCAAACAAGCAAACTCAGTGTAATGCTAATTCCGATAAATGAACCCACATTTTGTTGTTGCCTTGGGTTAAGGTAATTTTTGCTATACCAAGGAATGAAGAGGATGGCCAATAATGAAACACCCAATGCCATGAAATGAGATAAACTCCATTGGTAAAAAGGAGTGGTATCATTCATGTAATTAAAAACCCAATCTTGCATATTTAGGAATTAAAAAACTTGCCACCATTTTTTATCGAGCGCCACATACACACCATCTTCTCTAGTTTCTGCCGCATAAGTATTCACAAAATCACCCTGATGAGGAAGTCCTTTTCCTGTTTTGGCATCATATTTATAACGGTGAATTGGACAAACAACCATTCCATTTTCATCGCATTTACCAAGACCTAATCTAGCACCAGCATGCGGACAAGTATCATCTATTGCATAATAGGCATCGGGTAATCGAACCAAACAAATTCTTTTACCTTCGATATCTATTGTTCTAACAGAATGAACAGCTTGCGGGTCTTTACCATGTTCCGCAAAATCATATACTTTAAAAAACTTTTTAGGCATTATTCTATAACCATTCTTTTGGTGAAAGATTGATTTTGACTGAAGAGATGAAGCACATAAACTCCTGGATTGATGGAATCAATTGAAATGCTTAAATCAGGAGAAGAAATACCTTTTTGAATTTGTTTCCCATCTAATGAATAGATTTCATAACTAACAGCGGACTGAAATCCATTTAGCTGAATGCTGCTAGAAGCAGGGTTTGGATAAACGCTGATTTCACTCGTATTTGACTCTTGAATAGAAGAAGGAATTAAGCCTGTTAACTGTTTGTATAATTCATGACTTACAAACTTAATGGTGGTATCCATATAGACTGCATTGGTTGAAAAAGGCACATGATCTGCACCATAAAAAGTATAAAAAGCAGAGGTAATGCCCATGATTTTTGCAGCAGAATCAACACTATAACTTCCTTGTAAGAAACCAATCGGATTGCCAAAGAATTTAAAATAATCTGAAGCATAAGGTACTGTTTGATCATTGGTACCATGCATAGAAATTAATTTCAATGACTTATTGTTTTCCATCCAAGAAACATTAGATAAAGCACCACAAAGAGAAATCACACCTTTGGCTCTATAACTATAACCAGGATTTCCGCTATTGCCTTCAATACCACCAATTGCATTGGTATCTACCTTAGCCATTGCCACCTCTGAAGGTAAATCGAGGCATTGCATATGTAAACCTAAAACACCACCTGCAGAAATACCACCTACATAGATACGTGAAGTATCAATTCCATAAGGATTGCCATTTTCAAAACTCTTTCTAAAAAATCTAACAGCAGCTCTACCATCTAGTGTACCGCGCCAAACAGCATGAGTAAACTCTTGGGTTAAGCCTCCAATACCAGCAATATTCACACCTAAACGGTATTGAATAGAAGCAACAGCATATCCTCTTTTTGCCATTTCTTTAGCCACCTTCACAATATCAGCAGAAGCCTTATTCCCCTGAATAAATGAACCGCCATGGGCTAAAATTAACAAAGGTCTTGAAGTAAAAGTATCATTTAACCCATAATAAAAATCAAGAAATAAATCTTGTGTTTGACCTTGGTAATTGACAGCTTGACCATATTTTTCATTAGGTAAAACACTGGCACTATCAAAAATTGGATCTAGGTAACGAACCTGAGCTGTTCCTGCGAAAACAAAAACAAATTGAAAGCAAATAATGAAGAGTAAGTTTCTTACCATACGAATAAATTAATTTTTAAAAATAAAGGAATTTGGCGAAAAGCAAAATTCGAGCGGTATTCGCTGCCATTTAAACCTGATTTTCATCAAATCTTTAAAGGAAAAACAATTTATTCATCTTGGATTGGCTACATTTGGAGCACTTTAACCCAAAGTATTATGATTAGCATAGACAATTTTAATTTCTCCGGAAAAAGAGCATTGGTAAGAGTTGACTTCAATGTTCCATTAGACAAAAAAACATTGGAAGTAACAGATGATGCGCGCATCCGTGCTACCATTCCAAGTTTAAAAAAGATTTTAAATGATGGAGGTTCATGTGTTTTGATGAGTCACTTAGGCAGACCCCTAAAAAAATTAAAAGAAGACGGGACTGTTGATTATGAAAAACACAGTTTAAAAAATGTACTCAGTACCTTATCTGGATTACTTGGAACAGAAGCCAAATGGGGTGGAGATTGCATAGGAGAAGAAGCCGCACAAATGGCATCAGCATTAAAAGCTGGAGAAGTATTGTTATTGGATAATTTGCGCTTTTATAAAGAAGAAGAAAAAGGTGATGAAGCATTCGCTGAAAAACTGAGCAAACTGGGTGATATCTGGGTAAATGATGCATTTGGAACAGCACATAGAGCCCATGCATCAACAGCCATTATTGCAAAATTCTTCCCGGGAAACAGTTGCTTTGGATATGTAATGGCAAAAGAAGTTGCTAACGCAGAGAAAGTAATGAAAAACGCAGAAAGGCCATTTACTGCAATAACAGGAGGAGCAAAGGTTTCTGATAAATTATTAATCCTTGAGAACTTAATTGAAAAAGTAGACAACCTCATTATTGGAGGCGGCATGGCTTATACTTTTCTTAAAGCACAAGGTTATGAAATTGGCTCGAGTTTATGTGAAGTCGATAGATTAGATTTATGTCTTGAGTTATTGAAAAAAGCAGAAGCAAGAGGCGTTAAAATGTTGTTACCTGAAGACTCAATAGTAGCTGATGCATTTAGTAATGAAGCCAACCATAAGAATTGTGATAACAAACAAATAGACAAAGGCTGGATGGGATTGGATATTGGTGAAAAAGCCATTGGCAGTTTTGCTGAAGTAGTAAGAAATTCTAAAACCATATTATGGAATGGACCAATGGGTGTTTTTGAAATGAGTCATTATGAAAAAGGAACAAAAGCCATTGCCATTGCCGTAGCAGAAGCAACCAAGAATGGAGCATTTAGCTTAATAGGTGGAGGAGATAGCGCAGCAGCTGTAGCTAAATTTGGATTTGAGAATGAAGTAAGTTATGTAAGTACAGGTGGAGGAGCCTTACTAGAATATTTTGAAGGCAAAACCTTACCAGGTATTGCAGCAGTTTTAGCACAAGAATGAAAATAATATTTGCCTTTAAATGGGCAATCATCTGGGCAGTTTGCATATTTGGATTATGTATTATGAATCCAAGCAATCTGCCCAGTATTGAAGTGAACTGGGATATTGGTCCTGATAAATTTGTTCATTTTAGCATGTTTGCTATCATGACCTATAGCTTGATTATTGGAATCGATCTGAACAATTGGAGTAGGAGAAATTATTGGATAGCGGGCCTATTCAGCTCCTTGTATGGAATAATTATTGAGTTCATACAAGGTGCATTTCTTATTTATAGAAGTTTTGATTATGCAGACATGTTAGCCAATGCAATAGGTGCAATGAGTGTAGCTTTGGTTTTGGTTATCGGAAGAAAATAAGTCGCCTTAATTAGTTTCCAAATTTTAAATTGTATTGTGCCTGTATCTTAGAATAAAGCTCATTTGGATTAAATGGTTTACTGATATAATCATTCATACCTGATTCAACTACCTTATCTTTTACATCTGAGAAAACATTGGCGGTAAGAGCAAAAATTGGAATATCATAACCCATGTTCCTAATGATTTTGGTTGCTTCAAATCCATCCATTTCCGGCATTTGTAAATCCATTAAGATTAAGTCAAATTGGCCTTCAAGAACAGCATTAATACCTTCTTTTCCGTTTGTTGCAATCTGGAAATCTAGCTCCCATTTCTTTAAAAATCTTTCGATTACAAACACATTCATTTTGTTGTCTTCAACAATCAAAATCTTAAAATTATATAAGGGCTTAAAGTGAATCTGCTCATTATCCTTATCACGAATATTTGCATAATTGTCTTCACCCTTATTGATTGGAACTTGGAACCAGAAACGAGTACCCACATCAATTTTGCTTTCAACCCCAATGCTCCCACCTAACCATTCTACCAGCTTTTTAGAGATAGCTAAGCCCAATCCTGTGCCTCCAAATTTTCTAGAAGTTTCATGTGAGGCCTGAGTAAATGATTCGAAAATATGAGCCAATTTTTCTTCCTCAATTCCAATACCCGTATCGCTAACTTCACAATAGAGTAAGTATTTAGAATCATTAAGAACAGGAAATCTAAAGTTGATAATCACCTCTCCCCGTTCAGTAAACTTAATGGCATTAGAAAGAAGATTACTAAGAATTTGGCCTAACCTATGTCGATCACCTTTGAGGAATGTAGGAATATCGCCATCAAAATTCAAACTAACTTTTACGGGTTTATCCTCCACCTGGTTGCTCATGGTTTGAACAATGTTACGGAACAATTCCTCTGGCCTGAAGTTTCGTTCATCTTTTTCTAATTTGCCTGCTTCTATCTTACTAAAATCAAGGATATCATTCAATAAAAACATCAATTGTTCTGAAGAAAATTTGAGTGCTTTTAAGTTTTCCAATTGATGAGAAGCTGGTTCATCTTGAATGAGCAATCTGATGATACCATTCACTGCATTCATTGGGGTTCTGATTTCATGACTCATGGTAGATAAAAACAAACCCTTTGCCTTAGAGGCTTCTTCGGCTTTTTCTTTGGCGCTAATGAGTTGTTCCTCTAGATTTTTCTTGTACGTGATATCATGGAATGTTCCAATAATTCTTAATGCCTCTCCATTTTCAGAACGCTCTGCTACGCGACCTCTATCTAAAATCCAGAGATAAGTTCCATCCTTCTTTTTCAATCTGTATTCAGCTTCAAAATAAGGCGTTAAACCCTTCATGTGCTGTTGGTAGTTTAACCAAGTTGATTTAAAATCGTCGGGGTGAATGAGCTCTTCCCAAATCAAAACTGGATTTTCTGATTCTTGAAAACCCAACATCTCTTTAAAGAGTGGGGAGTAATAAATTTCTCCAGTAATGATGTTTACATCCCATACCACATCACGACTACCCGTCAAAGCATACTGCCAACGTTTTTCTGCGAGTTCAAGTTCTTGCTGTACATGTATGATGTCTGAAATGTTTTCAAGAATTCCAATAATCAATTCCACCTTACCAGATGCATCAAGTATTGGAATTTTGAAATTTCTTGCTGTAATCTTTTTAAAACCTAAATTAATTTCAAGGTTATTGATAGTAAGTGGATCGGCAGTTTGTGTGACCTCAATATCACCCTCATTGAACTGCTTAATTTGAGCAAGTGAAGAAAAGATTTCAGCATCGGTTTTTCCAATTACCTTCGACTGTGGTAGGTCTAATAAGAGTTCTAATTCTCGATTCCAAAGCGTATATGCATAATTATCATTTACACTCTTTACATAGATTCCAAGAGGGATATGGTCAATCAATTTATTTAAGAAAAGACTTTGACGAGCTTGTCTGATTTCAACATCTTTCTTATCTGTGATGTCTTCTAAAACGATTGCAATACGAATTGGCTCATAATTGTTGATGAACTTTATTTTACAAGAATAATGTCGAAGCTCACCTCTGAACTCATGACTGTATTCATAATTTCTGCTTTGCTTGGTTCGGAGTACCTGATTAAATTGATCAGCTAATCTTGTTTTGAACTTATCATCGAATAGCTCTTTGACAGATTTTCCTATAAAATAATTAACAGATTCAACTAGTTCAACTTCTTTTGCGTGCCATACCCTGATACATATTCCATTTTCATCCAATTCAAATATAATATCACCCGTTGAGCTCAACATTAAATTCAAATTCTGGGCATAGGTTTTGAGCTCCTCTTCCCTATTTCTGATATCTGAAATATCTTTACCAGAAATAACAACACCACTTACTTTTTGGTTATTAAATACAGGAACGAAAGTGAATTCAAGGTAATTTGTTTTACCCCCATAATCATACGATTGTTCTTCTTTAAACTGAATACCGGACAAGGCTTTATCATAAAGTCCTTTCCAATAATCGAATACCACAGGGATGGAATTATCTTCCATGATATTCATACCTAGTTTTGGACTTTTTTTCCAATAACTTTCAAATGCTATTCGATAATTATGGTTAAAAGAAAGTAATCTGTATTTGGTATCGATTGCCCAAATTTGATCTTGTGTATTATCAACTAAAGCGCTATAATTAGCTTGGTTTTGCTCTAGGTCTTCACTTACTTGTTTTTTGGATCTTGTAAAATATTCAAGAATTACGATGCTAGAGAAAACAGAAAAAAACAGGTTAATAAAAAATAGTTTTTCTGTTGTTACTGTATCACTAATATATAAAGAAGCAAGTTTTGGAGAACAGAAAAAGTTAACTGCTAAAATGGATAATATAGACCCTAGCAAACTTAAAATCTTTGTTAACTTTAAGTTCTTTCCTTCATATAAATAACCAATCATGATGAAGGGAACATAAAACAAATAAGAGCCCGTATTTACTTCAAAACCTGAATCGAAAATGTAGAAAAGCAACAATATGCCTATTCTAAAAAAGTTGATTGCATAATTTGCTTGATTTCTCCAAACAAAAAAAGCCACACCCAATCCTAGAATAATTGACAGTCCAGTTACGAGTACATTGAAATAGTTACCTAAAAATAACTCAATTGAGGCAAAACAAACCCCATTGGCGATGCAGAGCCAAGAGAGAATTTTTAAAAATCTAATTTCACGAGAAACCATCTCAAATTAGTTAAACCAATCCAGTGGAAGCTTCCAAGATTGTGAGGGAATATAAAATAAATATCCATTTTCAACTAAAAAGGGTGCGTCAAAATTGTTTTTATACAAACTTCCTGTACCTAAACCCTGATGCATCTTGTTATTTTTAGTACTGCACCATTGCGCTATTATATTCAATCCGATATTTGATTCTAAAGCAGATGTTGCCCACCAAGACTTATTAAAATATTCAGTCCATCTAATCCATTCCTCTGCAGTCTTTAAACCACCTATTAAACTTGGTTTTAGAATTAAATAATGTGGCTTTAAGAATTCCATGAGTTTCTTGCCTTCAGTAAAAACATCTACACCAATTAGCTCTTCATCTAAGGCTATATTTATGGGCGATTTTGCAATCAGTTCTTGCATTGCCTCCCATTGATTTTGTTTTATTGGTTGTTCAATACTGTGGATTACAAATCGATTCAGTTCTTTTAATTTAAGTAATGCATCATCTGGCAGAAAGGCTCCATTTGCATCCAATCTGATTTGCACTTTTGAGTCGCTAAATGATTTACGAAATTGCTCCAACATGCGACACTCTTCATCAAAATCGAGGGCACCAATTTTAAATTTGATACAATCAAAACCCTTCTCTGCTTTTTCAAGCGCCTCCTTTAACATTGATTTACTCTCGCTCATCCAAACCAAACCATTGATAGGAATAGCTTGAGAATCCATCCAATTGTTATGAAAATAATGTGCTTTAGTTTCAAATTGTAAATTCAAATGAGCTGCTTCTAATGCAAACTGAATAGAAGGAAATTTCTGAAGCTCGATATTTGAAATTGAAACACCCTCATTCAATTGTAAAAGAATCTCTTGAAGCTTGATTTCAAAATCAGGTGTACTATCAATACTCAAGCCACTAAGAGGAGCAGCTTCACCTAAGCCAAAACGATTAGTAAGTTTATCATGAGCTATGATGATGTAAGCATCATGCGTTTTGATTTCTCCTCTTGAGGTTCTAGCTTCAAAATTAAATTGAAGTGTGTGTTTGATATATCGGTAAGAAATCATGTTGAATAAATGATTGATAAAATAAAACTCAAACACAAAAGAAAACTACTCAAAGAAAGTACCTTTAGTTGAGGGTCGAACTGCTCTTCAGTAATTGAACGATATATTTTGAATAGATGAAACAACAATGCCGAAATTGGCAAAATCAGTAACACTAAATTTAGATCATGAGTCTCCATAAAATGCACCATCAATAAGATGGCAAGGAGCACTAAAACATAGTGATATAGCTTGGCTAATTGCAGACCAATTCTTACGGGAATTGACAATTTACCTGCAATTTGATCTGAATGAATATCTCGCATATTGTTTACATTCAATACACCCACTGCTAAAAAACCAAAAGCAATGGCAGGTTCCAATAATTCACTATTGAAGCTACCCGTTTGAAGAAATGCAGAACCCAATACAGCCAATAAACCGAAAAATAAAAACACCGAAATATCACCTAATCCAGCATAGCCATAAGGGCGTTTTCCGTTTGTATATAAAATGGCAGCAGCAATGGCAAGCAAACCACTCATAAAAAGAGTAATAATTGCAGTAAGACCAATAATTGGGAAGGCTAAGATTAATAGGGTGATTCCTGCAATCAATGACAAAACAGAAGACACAATCACAGCCATTTTCATTTGTTGAGCAGAAATCACACCTGCTTGGACAGCGCGTTTCGGACCCTTTCTATCAGCGTTATCAGCACCATGAATGCTATCACCGTAATCATTTGCTAAATTTGACAATACCTGTAGAAACAAAGCAGTTAATAAAGTAAAAGTCGCGACAGCATTATCAATTTCATTGAATAAGGAAGCTGAGGCCAAGCCAGTTCCTATACACGAAAACGATAAAAACAAGGTGCGAAACCTAAAAGCCGCCATCCAATGGCTAAACTTCGTTACTTTTGTTTTATTCATGGACCCGAAAGTTAAGCACATTAAGTTTCTGCTCAAGTATCCTGCCTATAAATTTTTTAAAAATAGGTCGAAATACATCAGCAACCAGAACTTCTTGATTATAGCAAGTGTTCTGATTGCAATCGTGTCTTCCGTTGCTGCCATCTTTCTGAAGGGATTGATTCATTATATTGAGAGTATTTCATTTAATGCAAAGTTCATAGAGATTCAATATAAAAACTTGTTCTTTCCTGTTACTGGCATTTTGTTATCCTTGTTCTTTATAAAATACATTTTAAGGAAAAATGTTTTTGAAAAAGGTTTGGCTTCCATCATTTATAAGGTTAATTACAAACATGCAGATATAGATGGACATCATACTTATTCTCATTTAATCACCAGTGCATTAACAGTTGGTTTTGGAGGATCTGTTGGAGTGGAAGCACCTATTGCCATTACGGGGTCTGCAATTGGCTCGAACGTTTCGAAAAGATTATTTGTGAGTCAACAAGAAAAGAACTTGCTGCTCGCTTGTGGCGCATCAGCAGGAATTTCGGCCATTTTTAATTGCCCTATAGCCGCTGTAATTTTTTCATTGGAAGTCATTTTAAGCCGCGCAAGTGTAGCCTCCTTTATTCCGCTATTAATTGCATCTGCAACCGCAGCACTCATCAATGGAATATTTTATAAAGGATCGCTTATCCATTTTCAAGCCAATGGATGGACAGTTCATGCAATTCCTTATTATTTGGTATTAGGGGTTCTTGCAGGACTTGTTAGTGCTTATACTATCTTGAGTATACATACCATTGAACATCGATTTGGAAATGTTAAACAAAAAATAAACAAAGCCATTTTTCAGGGAGGAATTGTTGGCATCTTACTTTTTGCATTTCCGCTTTTATATGGCGAAGGGTATGCTGTAATAAATACCATACTTGCAGGTGAAATAGATCAATATCTTGAAAAGATTGCTTTACAAAGCACTTATAGTTACGATTTGTTGTTTGTACTTTTACTCTTATTAACCCTTTTATTAAAGCCCATTGCAGCTGCACTTACAGTGAGTTCAGGAGGCAATGGTGGCGTATTTGCGCCCTCACTATTTAATGGAGCCATCATAGGTTTGTTATTCAGTAGAATCATTAATATCAGTGGATTCAGCCATTTGAATGAATTGAACTTTGTAATTTGTGGAATGGCAGGTGTTTTAAGTGGAGTATTGAGCGCACCTCTCACGGGAATATTTATGATAGCTGAAGTATCTGGTGGATATGGCATGTTCATTCCACTAATGATTGTATCAGCCATCAGTTTTTTTGTCACTCGCTTTATTGAACCCAATTCAATTTATACCAAACGACTTGCCTCTTTGGGATTATTGGTACATCAAAATAAAGAAAAGGATATTTTAAGTCAGTTTAGCATTAGAAGTATTCTTGAAACCGATTTCAAAGCTTATTATCCCGACCAATCTTTAAGAGAAATAACGGAAGGATTAAAGGAAAGCAGACGTAATGTTTATCCAATTATAACAAGGAATAAAAGATTGATTGGAATTCTAACATTAGATGATTTGAAACAAGTGATATTTAAACCTGAACTCTATGATAAAGTAAAGGCCAAGGACCTGATGCAACAAGTTCCCATTGAAGCAGACATCAATGCGCCATTGGATGAAGTGATGGCTATTTTCGACAATAACCAGAGTTTATGGAATTTACCTGTAACACAACATGGCAGGTATGCAGGATTTGTATCTAAAAGTACATTCTTAAATAAGTATAAGGACTTGATGCAAGATCAGGTTAATCAAGAAACAGCTGTTTAATTGAAATTAATATTCCATTCAATTAAAGTAAGTATAACTTGTTATAGCTTTCTAATCAAATAAAGTCCATCACGAATAGGAAGTAATACCTTTTCTACTCGGCTATCATTGGCAACCATTGTATTGAACTGATGCAAGCTAATGGTATCTTTATCTTTTGCCAATTCTTTTTCATCAACCACCTTACCGCTCCACAAAACATTGTCAACTAAAATAAATCCTCCGGGTCTGAGTTTCTCTAAAACCTGATCATAATACTTTGCGTAACTAAGTTTATCAGCATCAATAAAAACCAAATCATAGGTATGAGGAAGTGTTCTGATGATTTGATATGCGTCACCAACTATGAATTGAATTTTGTTTTTGAATCCAGCTTGTTCCGCATGTTTGATGATAACATCTTCCAATTCAGGATTGATATCAATTGTGATTAACCTTCCCTTTTCACTTAAACCTTCTGCCAAACAGATAGCAGAATATCCAGTATAAGTTCCAATTTCAAGAATAAAATCAGGTTGAATCATGTGGCTAATCATAGACAAAACTCTACCTTGTAAATGACCACTCAGCATTCTAGCTTGCAGCACATTGGCATTTGTAAACCTATTCAAAGCCTTTAATGCATCCGACTCTTGAGACGAATGAGATTCACAATAAGTCAGAATTTTGGTATCAGAAATTTCCATATTACTGAATGGTATACCTTAATGAAAATCCACCACTTGTAATAATGGTAGGGAATGAATTAGATGTAAATGGATTGGTTTGTCTTCTATCGTAGAAAATCCTCAACATTAACTTCTCATTGATCATATAATCAATTGTAGGTTTAATGCTGATGATTGATTGACCGAGTACTGGATCATTATTGGGTCTATCGAGATTTCTGATTCTGGTTACATTTTCTCTGATAGTAAAATCGAACCTGAAATTGATATCATTTTCTAAAACAATTTTGCGGCCCCTAGATTTAAAAGGCAGGGTTAATTTGGTTGTTCTATAACCTACTCCAAAGACAAACTCACTTCCTTTTTGTTCATTTACTTGACGATTACCTAATGCAAAATTAAGTGTTCTATCTTGGTTGTATTTAAATGAAGTAGTGAGGTTATTTACAAGTGTAACATCAATACCAATAAAAGGTCCAAAACGCTCAACCAAAGAAATGGTTCTGATCACCAAATCAGGTGAGAAATCGTTACTTAAAGTTGTATTTCTGGTTGTATCAACAACAGTTTGAAAACCACCAATGGTATAAGTACTTTGATAACTATGTTGGATATTGATATTAGAAGCATAATCCTTCAAGAATTTCAATTTGGTTAAACCATTATAAGTTACGCGCCAATTAGGTAAAGGGAAATTTCTGAAAGCAGACAATGAGGATTTATCGGCGGATTCTCCACTATAAGCAGCTAGAAATGCAGGAATTAAAACATCTTGTTGAAAAGCTCCATAACCAGTAGGGAATGAATCAGGATGGCTGAGTGGAATTCCCTTTTCAGCAGCAATTCGTTTTGCGATTGTTAATCTATTTGATTCAAATTGTTTAAACACATCTGAAACACCTTGGTCATCCTCTTTTGAGAAAGCTGTTTTAATCATTAAGAAACTGATGCTGTAATTACCCGATTCAATTGGCGGACCAAAATCTCTATAGGTATTGCTATCATCATCATATCTGAAATAAGCTGTTAGATTTTTAGAATAAGATTTATTGGCACTTAATTCAATTCTGAAATCATTGATAGGTTCTACCATAGAACGAATGGTTAAGTTCTCTTGATAGTTCATAGTATAAGGATTCACCACCCTAGGATCTTTACTGATCCAGCCCTTATCTGCAGCTCTGAATCTATAATTAGGATCTTGAACCCCCATGATGAAATCCCAACCTGGAGCGCCAAGATCCATGTTTTGACCGAGATAATGTGGCTTAGGATTGAATCCAGGTAGTTGAGTACCTTGAGTAGTTGAATAAGATGCGCTGAGGTTTTTTACACTTGTTATTAATTTAACAGGTACCGTAATCCAGAATGGCAATTTTTGATTTTTAGGAGCAGCTGCTTCATCCTTTTTTCCATCGCCTTTAGCTGTTTCCATTTTGCTTTTTACTTTACTTGGAGGAGCAGCGGGACCTGGAGTATTTACTCGTTTAAACAAGCCAACTTTATTATACAACTGCACAAAATTTAAATTCAAATTCCATTGATCTTGTCTAGAATTTTGAATAGTATTTCCTAAACTGTCTGCAGCTGGTGGAGCTTGAAGCCATTGGTAGTTGATAGAATAGCTATAACTAAACTGGCTCACCCAATTTAAGAATGGAATTTTGTTTACAGGAATATTATAGTTGATTCGTGCTGTTTGATCGAATTTGGTTGTTCTACCTCCATTCCAGAAATTCCTTGTAACACTGTCTCTCTTTTCTGGAGTATCATCAGCTATTCTTCCATTTGGTTCATCAATCCGCGCATCAGCAGTTGAGTTGTAATCAAACTTGAAGTTTTTAGTTACATCATACCTAAACTCATAATACCTTCTCATGGTAAACATCTTGTCGTACATAATAGGTAAGCTCTCAGTTCTGGTATCATTGATACGATTCAATTGTTCTCCATAGCGTCTATCGGCCTCTACCCTGAAACCCCATGAAGCAGGTAAATAGTTTAAATTGAAATCCTTTAACAATAAAAGATAAGGCGACTTTAAATTTTTAAAAGGTTCGAAGGGCTTATTTACAAATGAGTAATTGTAAGTAGTTAGTCCTTTATAATTTCTAAGTGAGTTAAATGCTAAGGTTTGATTTCTTCTGAAAACTTCGTTGAATGAAAAAGTGAAACTAAAATTTTCTATGTCCCAAGGATAAGCCTTTTTACTTCCAATTCTATTTTTCCTTACATTGGTAAAATTGAAACTCTTACGCATGGTATAATCATCAGAGGCCTTACTAATCATGCTTGTTCTTTCAGGATTTGTAGTCTCATCAATTTCTTTCTGCAGTTTGGTATCAGGGTTAAGAGGATTGTACCAAGGACGAATCAATGTAGTTCCATAAGAGAAGAAAAATGGAATTGAAATACCACTACTTTTAGGGAAGAACTTACCTAATTCAAAATTGGTTTGAAGATCATATTGGTAATCATCACTCATACTTCTATCGAGAAGTTTTTTATCTATACCACCCCAACCAACACTTTTATAAGTTCCGCTTAATTGAACATTACCAAAATCTGCTAACTTAGCAAGGACCCTTCCTGTTGCAGCATCACCGCCACGGGTAGAGAAATTGGTCATGCGTAATTCATTGAACCAAACCTCAGAACATTTTGGTAAACCATCATCACCACCAATAGAACCAGCTACACGTTTTGGATTTCTAACACCCACCATGAATACACGAACTTGACTATAATCAGGCTGACCCACTACTGTATATTTACCATTTCCAATAGTTCTAGTGAATCTACCTGAAAAGGCAAAGTTTGCATTGTTTCTAGCAATCTTTGTATTGATCATTTCCTCTAAAACAATATCCATTTCATTGGCTGAAGGCCAGATTTCATTAGGATTTGAAGTATTGTTTTTAGTAAAGCTCAAAGGAATTTCATACTCATAGTAATTGGTAGTTAAATCTGTACCAAACCTTAAGAATGCTGTTAATTCACCATCTTTTAAATCATCTCTACTTTCTGCATGCACAAACAAACGCAGGTTACCATATTGTCTTAAATCAACAGTGGTATTTTTGAAAACACCTCTTGCATCACCATCTTTTAAGTTACAAGTTAACAAACTAATCGATTGCTCATTTTGCTGAATTGGATTTGGTGAACTAAAGTCGATTTCACGTTGAATGCCTGCAGGAACTACATAAGGAATTGGAACACGCTTGCTATTCTTTTCAATGTTTACAGTTGAAACAACAAACTGGGTATTATCTGTAGGGTCGATTGGTTTGTGTTCGCCACCTGTTTCCAAACTATTTAAATATTTTCTCCAATCGGCACGAACCAATTGTAAACTAGCAAAACGCATGTTGGTTTGTTCAGAAAATCCTTGCATGAACATGCGAATGAAGCGAATAGATTTGAAGTCGGAAATATCTCCTACTTTTCTTTCATATTCCCTTACAGGAATTTTCAACTGGTACCATTTTTCTGGAGCGTAATCGCCATTTACAAATCTGGCTGGAGCAGTTAAAGTATCAGTAACATAATTTTTACCTATAGCAAAAGCATCTCTGCTTATTTCAACTTTATATTGAAAATAGGCTTCCACATCATTCACAGTATAATCTTTATTCAAATCCTCATTATCTGGAACGTTAGTAGCTGCTGTTGGATAAGATTCTGGAGACTGATCTACTGTTGGAGAATTACCTTGGTGGCGATTGAACTTTTTGTAACGATCTACAAGATTCAACTTCGCATTGTCGTAATCACCACCTAAATAATAATGGTAATTATCATTAGATGGATCTGCAACTGCATTTTGATAGGCAATTGAAGAGGCGCCAAAAGTATTTCTAACACGAGCTAGGTATTCATCTTCAAAATAATTTCGCTCCTCATCATCATTCAAACCATCTAAACCCACATCCTGTGTCTGACGCACATTTGCATCGGCATCGAAAGCATAATTAATTACTGGGGCTCTAGGAACCTTACCCCAAATGGTTGTATCGGCTAAGGCTTGTTGTTCTGCTGTATTGTTTTTAGGCAAACCATTCTCAGCAGATCTTCTGTTATCTTTTAAAATATCCTCTGATATATTACCCAGATTGATGTATAAATAACCTTTATCAAAACTAGCAGGTTTATCAGCAAAAGGATCCATCATCCAAATTTCGATGTAATCGATATTGGCTTGTTCAAAATCGTTTTGGTCAACCTTACGCATGATACCTCCCCAATTTCTATTTGGGTTTTTGAGTGTACCATCGGCATTTAATTCATTGATGGTATAATTATAAGGACCTCTTTCATTAGGAAAGTAAGCCAAATCGAGCGTTGGTAAAGTAGTTGGTAAACCTTGTTGAATTTGGCGGCTTGGAAAAACATCAGTTTGTAATACCTCTCTAGAAACATGATTAGATAATGCATCTGGATCTGATTTCAAATGAGCAGGTGTAAATGCATCGTTTCTATAAAAAGTTGTTGCGATGGTATACCAAGCTAAATTGGCTCTCCTGAATCCATAATCCAATTGATTGATGGTATTGGCTTCTGGAAATAAATCAGGTTGTCCTTGAGGTGTACTTGCTAAAGCCCAGGTATTTCCCATGCGCAAATCAAAAGGAGTTTCAGCACCTTCAAAGTCATCAATATAGGCGGTTCCTCTTTGGCTTAATGCACCTTGAACACCAGGAATTAATCGGGCATATTCACCAGATACGGTAATATTAGAAACTTCTTTTGTTTCAATAAAAGGAAGCTTATCAACCATTTTGGTTAAGAAACGAGAGTTCTTATTATAAGTTCCATCGAATCCAATTACAATATTAGAAATAGGCTCCTCACCTATGTTAACTTTAGGTGTTAAAGGTCTTTCATTCATGTACATGAAAGTAGAACCTAAAATTAAATCCTTACTATGTTTGTAATCAAACCTAGCACCCATCATACTTCTTTGTTGTATTTGGAAGAGGTTATTACTCTCTGAAGACACTTTGATAATTGCTCCTGAATTAAGAAGAGCGGTATTGACAATTTTGACCCTACCCAAATTATAATCAACTATAAAATCTGCATTTTCTGTTAGAGGGGCACCATTAGCAGTTACACGCACTGAGCCTCGTGGTACATTGGTAGACCCCAATGCAATTTCATTGGTAGAAGAACCTTGAAAACTTCCTCTAATAAAGAACTTATTAAATTGAGGTTGTTGTATAGCAGAGAACCTAGTTGAATCGTATAAAGCGAAGAAGCAATAGTAATTTGCAAGTGCAGGATCATTGGTGAATTTTCTTTGCAAATAGGTGCCAAAAGGCTCATTAGTAGGAAGGAAAATTCTTCCTGTTTGTGAGTTGATCGTAACACCTTCAATCAAATCAAACAAACCATCAGAAACTTTTTCTTGCTGCGTATTGAGTTGATCGAGTTTAAATACATTCAATAAAGGAATACCGCTGAGGTTTGGTTCATTTTTTACTGGCAAGTAATTTAGGTCTGCACCTGATGGGTCATCTGCATAAACAATATTGAGCTTGAAATCTTTAGGTTGAACCTGGAATGAACCCAAGGAGTAAACATTTTTCATCATGAGATCCCACATGGGTAAATCGGGTCTTTGAGAAGGACCTTTTAACATTTTGAGGAACATGATTTCAGGAACGCTTGTATTCCTTTGAATGTCCATGCTGAATTCGCCCACTTTAAAAGCTATACCATTCACGGTACCTTCATAGGCAACGCATAAAACATCATCGTTATTTAAAGCTTGATTGAGTGAGATATAACCTAATCTTGGATTAAAGGTATATTCATTTGGACCTAATTGACGAGCAAAATTAACGATTTGGTATTGTGAAATCGGAAGCATTTGGGTCGTGTTTTCGTCGGCCCTCAATTGGTTTTGAATTTGATACGCTGCTCTAAAAACCGCAGCTTTATTGTTATCGCCATTTCCATTGAGGTAGGCATATAAACTATTTACTTCATTACCCAAATTACCACGATTGGTATTCACAGACCAATAAGGGTTTGAGCGTTTATCTGTTTCACCTAAATCAGCAAAACCAATCACATCTCTGGATTGATCAAAAGATCCGCTTCTATTGGTAACCCAAACTTCTACGCGTGTAATTACAACAGGAGAACCAACAAAAGGTAAATTACTCAACCAATTTTCATAATTATCTCTGAAATAGTGTGAGAGAAAATAATGACGATTCATATCGTAATTATCACCTTGAATATCGAAGCGAGTAGTAACAGCTCCGCCAGCCAATTCTGTTTCTTGGGTTTTACCTCTTTGTTGAGAAACTACTCCGGTTACAGTAAGCTTACCAAATTGCAGGGTACTTTTAACACCAAATAAACTTTGGCTACCTTGAATCAAGGAAGATTGAAGAGGAAGACCCACATTTCCCAATTCAATTTTCTTAATGATATCATCTTCCTTACCGGCATAATCAAGCTTCATTTGGTTTTCGAATTCAAATGTTGCTTCGGTGTCGTAGTTGAGGTTTAATTTCATTTTATCGCCAATTGCACCGCTTACATTCAATTGAATTTTTTGACGAAAATCGAACTGACCTGTGCTTTGTTGACGTAAAGAAAATGCAGGATTACGAACTGTATTAAAATTGGCAGAGAATATTAACTCAGCCGTACCTCGAGGTTTGATATCTATGATCCCACTTCCAAAAATTCTATCAATAATTTTATTGCTGATATTGAGTTGAGGAATAATTCCGGCGCCTTTGGTAAAATTTTGCGCTTGTGCCCTTTGGCGGAAATAGGCATCATTATTTTGTTTACTCTCCTTTTTGAGTTGTTCAGTAACTTTTATTGATGCGGGCAGTTTAACGTCTTCAGTACCTACTTTGGAGGAGAACTCATAATTATAATTATTGGGATTGAGTTCAAATTTATTTTTAAGAATTGCAGGGTCACCTAAATCAAGAGGATGTTTAGGGCCATAAATTTCATAAGGTTTTTTGTCTTTGATAGGGTATGGCAAATTCGTTGACCCGGTATCGGCCTTGCCTGTATCGGGCAGGAAAACGCTAAAATCTCTTCTATATCTTACTGCACCGCGGGGTGTAGCATTCCATACCAGTGTTAAAACAAAGGTGAACGTAAAAAAGGCGCGTATGTATTTTAATTTTGAGCTACTGTACAAAGTAGAAGTTTCCCATCAAAGAATTTTTAAAGTTAATTTAACGAGTTGCTCAACGCTTAAATTTGGATTTTGTTGCCTGATTTTCGTCAGACCCTTTTCAGCTTCCACTTTAGAGAATCCCAACATAAGCAATGCAGCCAAGGCTTCTTCCACTGCAGGGTTGGTATCTTGTAGTCCTGAAAGTTGATTATTATCTCCTAATTTCTTCATTTTATCCTGCAAATCAACCACAATACGCTGAGCTGTCTTGGGTCCAATTCCTTTGATTGTTTTGAGTAGGGTCCAGTTGCCATCCAAAATAGCTTGAGCAATCTCTTGTACTTTTAAACTAGAGAGAATTACACGAGCAGTATTGGCACCCACACCACTAACTGAAATCAAATTCAGGAACAATTGTCTTTCATTTTCTTCAGCAAAACCAAAAAGAGTATGACCATCCTCTTTAATACTGAGGTAGGTGAGCAGTTTTACTTGTTCTGCATCACCCATTAACCCATAGGTATTAAATGAAATCTGAATACCATAACCAACACCCCCACAGTCGATTACAACGTAGGCAGGTGAACGATAAGATACTTTTCCTTGGATATGCGCTATCAAAATTTTTACTTCTTGCTAAGTCCGCAAAATAATAAAATCTTTGAATTTCAAAAGGCCTTAATTTTTCCATTTATACAAATTCAATCCGCAGATGAAGCTTTTCAGGTTTAATACGATGATTTTATTGATTAACAGCCTGATTATCACATCATGTGTTAGTAATAAAATAAAAAGGGTTCAAAGCTATTATGACAATGGATTGAGGAAAGAAAAAGGAAAATTAAAGAATGAGAAAAAAGATGGCCACTGGATTATTTATACCAGTACGGGATGGATTGAGAAACGAGAAAAGTGGAAGAATGGCGAATGGATTTGGACCATTTTATACAATGAAAAACATGAGAAGATAGAGTGGAACGACCACAAAGGAAATCATAGAACCTACAAACCCTGTGGCTGCAGTCATTGAGATATTTAAAACTTTAATTAAGGATATAGGGAACAATCATGGTGAAGGCTGGTATTTCAACCTCAAACAATTTGCCATCAAATTGACGTTCCATGATATAAAAACCAAACATTTTACCCATATCACCAGCCAAAGAACAACCCGATACATACTGATGAAATTCTCCTGGTTCTAGAACTGGTTGCTTACCAACTACACCCTCTCCTTCTACTTCTGAATTACCATTTATAGAATCAATAATAAACCAATGTCTTCTTAAAAGTTTGATGGTATGTTCACCTTGGTTATGAATTCTTATTCTGTATGCAAACATGTGTCTTGCTTCAGGATTAGGTGCAAGCATATTTTGGTAGAAAGTTTCTACTGTTATTTTAACCTGATTGGTGATAGCAACTACAGTTGGCATGATTACAAATATTAGAAAACAAAACGATAAATATCAAACCAAATTATCTTAAAAAGGTTTGAGCCTCAACTGATATAGGTTTAAATAAATGAATTATTCTTTGGAAACCTTATACAAGCGGTATTCTGGAAAGTGTTTTATTGGATCAATTTCTAAGTCTTTAATATATCCATCAGCTATATCATACACCCAACCATGTACTTTAGGAAACCCATATAATTCAATATTCTTTTGTATGAATGAAGTTTTTAAGAGATTGATGACCTGTTCTTGCACATTGATTTCAACCATTCGTCTGTGTTTGGTTTCTTCATCTGTAATGGCATCCAATTCATCCATGTGTAATCGATACGCATCTTTGATATTTCTCAACCATTTGTCAATTAAACCATGAGGTTGATTTTCCAATGCTGCTTTTACTCCTCCACATCCATAATGGCCACAAACAATAACATGTTTTACATTTAATACTTCAACCGAATATTGTAGCACAGACAGTAAATTAATATCTGTATTTACAACCATATTGGCAATATTCCTATGAACAAACATTTCACCGGGATCTGTTCCTGTGATTTCATTTGCAGGTACACGGCTATCACTGCAACCAATAAATAAGTATTCGGGTTTTTGTCCGGCAGTTAATTTCTTAAAATAAGCAGGATCTTTTTGAACCTTTTCTTCCACCCATTTTTTGTTGTTAGCGAATAAACGCTCGTAGGATTTATCTATAGATTCCATAAGTTTTACTTTATCGCTTAATTGACTAATTCCACCTAAAATTACTTCTATGCCGTGAAGATGTGCTGTTTTCCTGAAATCAATAATTGCATCAATAATATCTTCATCAATAAATTTTGATCGAGAACCATCTATTTCTACAACAGAAAAAGGAGGAATAGATTCAAGAGCATCCGTTACTTTCTTTTTATGTAAAAACGAAACTGTCTCACCCAAGGCAATTTTCTTTCGTGGACCCAAATCAAATACCCTTAATACAGGAGAATTGTAATTTTCTTTTATGATAAACAATCCTGCTAATAGTAATCCGATAGTCACACCAATTAACAAATCGGTCAAAACTATTGCTAAAATTGTTACTACAAATGGTAGAAACTGGGACCATCCTTTTTTATAAAAAAACTGAAACAAAGAGGGATCTAATAATTTATAACCAGTAAAACACAAAATGGCCGCTAAACTTGCTAAAGGAATTAAATTTAGGACATCGGTAAAAAATAAAACTGAAATTATAATCCAAAAGCCATGTAGGATAGCAGAATTTTTAGATTCGGCACCTGCTGCCTGATTAACCGAGCCTCTAACAATAACAGCAGTAACGGGAAGTCCACCCAATGCTGCACTCACAATGTTTCCTGCACCTTGAGCCATTAATTCTCTATTTACTCCCACTTTCTGACGATGTATATCGATTTTCTGAATGGCTTCTATACTCAACAATGATTCAATGGAGGCAACAATGGCAATAGTGATTACTACCTTAGCAAAGTTCAATGTAAATAACTGACTAAAATCGGGAGGAAAATAAAAAGAGCTAGTACTTGCAGAAAGGATCTGAGGAACGGATACAAAATGGTCTGATTCTAATTGGATATCTAAACCAGAAATTCTAATAAGTAAGCTAGCAAGCATGCCTAAGACTACCACCACCAAGGTACCAGGAATGAGTTTCACTTTTTTCGATATTTTCTTTTCCCATACAAACAAAAATCCAAGTGAGAACAGTCCAATTGCCATCACAGTAGAATTGATATGCCTTAAGGAATGAAGCAAGAGAGAAAAAGTATTTTCATGGCCTTCAGGCTTTTCATGGTATGCCTCATTGATATCAGATTGGTTGATGTCAAATTCCTCTACTCCCATTTCTTCTATGTCATATCCAATCAAATGAGGAAACTGTTTGATAATTAAAATAAGACCAATAGCAGCTAACATTCCTTTGATAACCGTGGTAGGAATATAATTTGAAATGCCACCCAATTTTAGCAATCCAAAGATTAATTGGATGATGCCCGCAATTAAAACGGCTGCAACAAATGCCTGATATGAGCCTAAACTTTGAATTCCTGCTAATGAAATTGCTGTTAATCCTGCAGCAGGTCCGCTAACACTTAAATTGGAATCGCTAAATAAGCCAACAATGATTCCACCAACCATTCCAGCAATTAAACCAGTAATTAATGGAGCACCTGAGGCATGAGCTATTCCTAAACACAATGGAATAGCCACTACAAATACTGCTAAAGAAGCAGGAATATCTCGTTTTAGATAATGTCCGGTAATAGGTCCGCTTAACATAATTATGGCAAAATAGTTTAATTGTGTAATGTTTCCCCAAAAATTTTACATACTCAACAATTATTTTACATCTAGTTCATTTAAAGAAAATATAACAAACTGAATTTTGAGTTTCACAAAATCATGAAAAAGAGAAACTTAAAAATCGTCTGCATTTCTGATGTTCATTTAGGTACGTATGGCTGCAGAGCCAAGGAACTAAACCAATATTTGAAGAGTATACAGCCGGAAATTTTAATTCTTAATGGAGATATTATTGATGTTTGGCAATTCAGTAAAAATTACTGGCCCGATTCACATATGAAAATCATTCAAAGAATTTTAAAGATGATGAATGCCGGGACTCAGGTGTATTACCTAACTGGAAACCATGATGAAATTCTAAGGAAGTTTACCGACTTTAAAATGGGGAAAATTGAAATCCTCAACAAATTGGTACTACAAGTAGATGGTAAAAAAATGTGGTTCTTTCATGGCGATGTGTTTGATATTACCATGCAACACAGTAAGTGGTTAGCAAGAATGGGAGCAATAGGCTATGATATTTTAATCCTATTAAATAGCGCAGTAAACAGCATTAGCGAGTTCATGGGTAAAGGAAGAATATCTTTATCAAAGGAGATCAAAAATGGGGTTAAATCTGCTATCAAATTTATTAGCGACTTTGAACAAACAGCCATAGAAATTGCCATAGAAAAAGGCTACCAATATGTTGTTTGCGGACATATCCATCAACCACAAAAACGAACCGCTATTAATGAAAAAGGAAGCACAACCTACTTAAACAGTGGAGATTGGGTTGAAAATCTAAGTGCCCTAGAATACCATCATGGAGAGTGGAAAATATATTATTTCAATGAGGACAAATCACTTCAAACAGAATTAGCAGATCAAATTGAAGAGGAACTAAATGAAATAAAGAACTTCAATCCAGAAAAACTTTTGGCCTCCATTTTACAATAAGCTCATGAAAATCCTATTTGCAATTCAGGGAACAGGAAATGGACATTTAAGTCGTGCCGGAGAAATTATACCACATTTACTTCAACACGGTGACCTAGATGTATTAGTAAGTGGCACACAAAGCGATGTATCATTACCTTATATCATAAAATACAAGAGAAAAGGAATCAGTTTCACATTTGGCAAAAATGGTGGAATAGACATGGTAGATTCAATTGTTAAGTTAAGACCATTTCAGTTCTTCAAAGACATCAGAAACTGCCCAGTGGAAGACTACGATTTAGTGATCAATGATTTTGAGCCAATCAGCGCTTGGGCTTGTTGGCTAAAGGGTTTACCTTGTTTTGGATTGAGTCACCAAGCTTCTTTTTTATCAAACAAAACTCCAAGAATTGATGGTTCAAATAAAGTTCCAAACTTCATATTAAAACATTTTGCACCAGTAAGCGATAAGATTGGTTTTCATTTTCAGGCTTATGATGATTTTATCCAGACTCCAGTAATTAGGTCTCAAATCAGAAAAAATGGATTAAGTAACAAAGGCCATATAACGGTTTATTTACCTGCCTATAGCGACGATCTCATCATCAAACACCTCAATAGTATTCCTGATATGGAATGGCATGTCTTTAGCAAACATGGAAATAGAGCTTATTATAAAAACAATGTAAGTGTTCAACCCATACATAACAATGCCTTTGTGGAGAGTTTATGCAGTAGTGATGGCTTAATAACCAATGGAGGATTTGAGAGCCCTGCAGAAGCTATGTATCTACACAAAAAAATCATGGTGATCCCAATGAATAACCAGTATGAGCAATTGTGTAATGCCAAAGCACTTAAACTAATGGGAGCACTCGTTGTGAATACCATTGATTCGAAATTCACCCATATTTTGAAACAGTGGCTTGAATATTCAACTCCATTAAAAGTAAATTATTACGACCATCTTGAAACTACTATCTCACAAATTGTTTATAAACAACAAGAGCAGTATATACCAATCTTTTAGTTTTAGCATTTTGAGTAGGAATGAAGGCTTTCTAAAGCTTATATTTGTTATTCATTATGCAGGAGATAGAACCTTTTTTTAGGTGGAGAGACCTATATCAGAGTGAAGATGACCCTAACTCGCCCTTTTATGAAAGGGAATACAGTGAATTTGAATTCAGTAATCAAGTTTACAATTATGTAATTCACCCGCAATGGGATGAATTTGGATCCCCTACCCTATATGTAAAAATTATATTTGCCGATTACCACAAGAACTTTGCTGTATTGGAACTTATTGGTGAATGGAATGACGCAATTAACAACGATATCATGTTTTTAAAACGTGAAGTGGTTGAACCTTTGAGTGTGGCCGGTATTAGCAAATTTATTTTGATAGGCGAAAACGTGCTCAATTTTCACGGCAGTGATGATAGCTATTATGAAGAGTGGTTTCAAGATGTTGAAGAAGATGGCTGGATAGTAGCACTCAACTTCCAATCACATGTTTTGGAAGAATTCAGGAAAGAAAATCTTGATTATTACTTGGTATTTGGAGGAGAACTAGACGCCTTCAACTGGCGAAAATTCAATCCAATGCAATTGTATAGTGAAGTTCAGAAAGTAATTAATTATAGATTGGGTTCTTAGAATTAAGCACCAAATCCTTCTTTTAACTTTTCTGCATTTTCAGCAATCTGCAATTGGTCAATAAAATCTTGAATTTCCCCACTCATTACATCAGTTAAATTGTATTTTGTATAATTGATACGGTGATCGGTAACTCTAGATTGAGGATAATTATACGTTCTAATCTTTGCAGAGCGGTCACCAGAAGAAACCATGGTCTTTCTTCTACTTGCGATGCTATCATTGTGTTTTTGCAACTCAATTTCATACAATTTTGTTCTGAGCATTTGCATTGCACGTTCACGGTTACCATTTTGGGTTCTTTCAACCTGACAAACCACTACAATTCCAGTTGGTTTATGGGTTAACATAACCTTACTCTCCACTTTATTTACATTCTGCCCTCCTGCACCACCTGAGCGAGCCGTTTGCATTTCAATATCGGCAGGATTAAGGTAAACATCCACCTCTTCAGCTTCTGGTAATACCACTACAGTTGCGGCTGAAGTATGCACCCTACCTTGTGTTTCAGTTTCAGGAACACGTTGCACGCGGTGAACACCACTTTCATATTTTAAAATACCATATACTTCATCGCCTGAAACTTCAATAATAACCTCTTTATAACCACCTGCTGTACCTTCGGTAAAATCAACGACTTCAGTTTTCCAACCGCGTTTTTCACAGAAATACATATACATACGGTATAAATCGCCAGCGAAGATACTTGCCTCATCTCCACCAGTTCCACCTCTAATTTCAAGAATGGCATTTTTTAAATCCTCTGGTTCTTTTGGAATCAATAAAATTCTGATTTCCTCTTCCATAGGAGCCAATTTGGGTTCCAATTCATCTAACTCCTCTTTTGCCATTGAACGCATTTCCTCATCCTTTTCGGTTTTAAGGATTTCGCGTGCTTCAGCAATATTCCCAACTAGGTTTTTATATTCAAAGTACTTATCTACAATGCCTTGTAAGCTTTTGTACTCTCTGTTTAATTGAGTAAAACGCTTCATGTCTGCCACTACATCTGGCTGACTTAATGTTTCTTCTACTTGCTTAAACCTATTGTATATGGCTTCTAACTTATCTAACATGTGCTTCTTTTGAGGCCGCAAAGATAATCAAACAGAACTACTTAGCCATGTTTGTGAAAAGGATACGGTCTGAAGAATAGAAAATAAAACTTTGATTAGCTGTTTTTACGGCTCCCTTCATGCCTTTAAAAGGAATGGAAATATTGGTTCTAGAAGAGTTTTTGAGTTGATAAAGCAAAATTTCGTCTTCTAACAAAACAAGAATTTCAGTCTCCATTAATTGAATGTCTTTAAAAGCTGAAATTGGAATTTTCTTAATGAAACCTGCAAACACATCAAAAAGAAACAAACCATTTAAGGTATCTCCAAGAAGTACACGATTTCCATTTTCACGGCAAAAAACTGGGTTCAATTTTGCATCGCCTGCTATATCAAGTGCATTACCGCTGCTTTGTAATAACTTGCCCTCGCGAGAGAACTTCTTTAATTGTAAATCACCGGAATCAAAAATCCACAAGCCATTTTCATAACTCCTAGCGATACAGGAAGCTTGAGTAATTCCCCAATCTTGTAAATTAATTTTACCTCGGAATGCCAAGTTGTTATCAAGAATAACTACCATGTTTAATTCCTTATAAAAAATGAAAATCTCCATTGGATTACTTACATCAATGGAGCTAATACTACCCGCATAATTATAGTTGAGGGTTGAAAGTAATACTCCTTCTGAATTGTATTTGGAAAGTCTATCACCTTTATCTAAAACATATACATTTCCTAATTGGTCGGCCTTTAAGAGTTTGGTATCTGATTTTATTTCACGGGTAATTGAAAAAGTGAAAGTGACTTCTTGAATCTTAGCAGAGCCCTCAAAAGTAAAAAGCCCGAAGATGGAGAAGATAAAAAGCTTATAAATGTTGAATAGGCTGCGCATTTCCATCGGCTTCAAAAGTTTTTAAAACCAAATTTTCTCCATCAAATTCAGCATAGGAATTAAAACCAATCCAATCACCTAAATTGTAATAAGTACTCGTTTCATTCAACTTATAACTCATAGGTAAGTGTCGGTGACCAAAAACAAAAAAATCAACTTGTTCTGTCAGTAAAAATTCCCTACAAAATTGAATGAGGTGTTCATTTTCCCCATAAAATTTGAAATTTCCATCAAAGGTTTTTAATTTACTTCTATGTGAAAGCCAATTAGCGAATCCCATTCCAATACTTGGATGGAGAAAAGCAAAAAGTCGCTGAAAAAATGGGTTTCGATAAGTTGCCAAGACCAATTTAAACTTGTTTTGTCCAGGGCCTAATCCATCACCATGTCCGATAAAGAATTTTCTGTTTCCAAATACCCTCGTAATGGGCTTGGAATAAACATTTACCCCCAGTTCTTTTTCAAAATAACCGAATTGCCATAAATCGTGGTTGCCATGAAAAAAGTGGACAGGAATTCCAGCATCTGTAAACTCAGCAATTTTAGCTTGAAGTCGAACAAATCCTTTTGGAACTACTAAATCGTATTCAAACCAAAAGTCAAAAATATCACCTACTATAAAAAGTTCGGCACAGCTAGATTGAATAGAATTGAGCCAACGAATGATTCTTTTTTCTCTTTCAAAAGAAGAGACATGATCGGGAATACCGAGATGAAAATCAGACGCGAAATAAATTTTTTTTGTAGAGTTCAAGCTGATTAATCTTTCCGGGTATCGTCAATAAAGAATAAAACCACTTCCAAAGAACCCATTCCACCTTTGATAATTTTGGGCAAATCACCCGGTATTTCTGCAGGTATTTCTGACGAGTTAGCTGGCCCAGTTATCAGGCTAAAAAGAGAAGGTGTTTTTCTTCCGTATCTGTTTCTGAGAACTTGAAAACCATCTTTGATATCAGCAACCAATTGTGAGCGTTTAACGATGAAAACCAAAACAGGAGGCCAGATAGTCATGGTTCTAGAATTTCTGATGCTACTTACCAAGATGCTTCCTGTTCTAGCAATTAAAGCCTCACAACCCAATATGGCAGCCTGCGCTTTGTCTATATTTTCTCTCCCTTGTTGATGGGCAATTCCACTATCATTGAGCAGGTTTTGAATCTCCTCTTCCCAGCTGAATAAATGTTTCCATTTACGCAATTCAATAAGGTCTAAAAGTTTATCAATACAATCAAATTGGTTATCGCAATAGACATATTGACCACCTAATTCTGTGAATCGTTTAACAAAAGTTTCTGCTTGGGTTTCTTCATTAGAACGGGCATAAATATTCGATTCAAAATCGATATTTTGATAAAGGCTTTTTGATTTTACATTTAAAGCCTGTCTTAACTTTTTTAGGATTTTCTCCTTTGATGTAATATGCTGTTCCAAGTGCTGCAATTTAATTATTTCATTTGAAATTCAATCAGCAGAAAATCTATAAAAAAAGCCCATCAGATTTGATTAAAAATCTAAATGGGCTTTCTTGATTTACGATATCGATTATACAATAGGCGCTTCGTCGCTCGTTGGGTTTTGAGTAGAATCAACAAGCTCAGCTTCCATTACCTGAGAATCTTCCTGCACTTTATCAAAAGGACGACTACCTAGAATTTCTTGCAAATCATGTTGGAAGAGAATCTCTTTCTCCAATAGAATTTTAGCCAATTCTTCCAATTTATCTTTTTTCTCAATTAACAAATTCTTGGTATTGGTAAAACATTCATCTATCAGTTTTCTTACTTCAATATCAATCATTTCAGCTGTTTTATCACTGTACGGTTTAGTAAAACCATATTCCTGATTGGCATCATAGAAAGATACATTACCAATTTTATCATTCATCCCATAAATGGTTACCATTCCGTAAGCCATTTTGGTTATTCTCTCTAAATCGTTTTGAGCTCCAGTGCTAATTCTGCCAAATACCAAGTCTTCAGCAGCTCTTCCACCCAAGGTCATACAAATCATATTTTTTAATTGCTCTGTGGTGTAGAGGTATTGGTCTTTTGGCAAGTATTGTGCATAACCTAAAGCAGCTACACCTCTTGGAACAATACTTACTTTTACCAAAGGATCTAATCCTTCCAAGAACCAACCAACAATGGCATGTCCTGATTCGTGGTAAGCAATGATTTCTTTTTCTTCCGCTGATATAATTTTATTCTTTTTCTCCAAGCCGCCAATTACACGGTCAACGGCATCTTGAAAATCTTGCATATCTACAGCAGCTTTGTCTTTTCTAGCAGCAATTAAGGCCGCCTCATTACAAATATTTGCAATATCTGCTCCAGCAAAACCAGCAGTTTGCGTAGCCAATCTTTCTGGATTCACATCACTCGCAAGCTTTAAAGGCTTTAAATGCACTTTGAAGATTTCTGCACGGCCATTTAAATCTGGTTTATCTATCGAAATTTGTCTGTCGAAACGACCTGGTCTTAATAAAGCAGAGTCTAAGATATCTGGTCTGTTGGTGGCGGCTAAAATGATTACACCTAAATCGGTAGCAAAGCCATCCATTTCAGTTAATAATTGATTCAAGGTATTTTCTCTCTCATCATTACCGCCTTGCACTAGATTTTTACCACGAGCTCTTCCAACCGCATCAATTTCATCAATGAAAATAATACAAGGAGCTTTTTCTTTGGCTTGTTTAAATAAATCTCTTACACGGCTTGCACCAACACCCACAAACATTTCAACAAAATCTGAACCTGATAAAGAAAAGAAAGGAACACCAGCCTCACCGGCAACTGCTTTTGCAAGTAAGGTTTTACCTGTTCCTGGAGGGCCAACTAATAAAGCACCTTTAGGAATTTTTCCTCCGAGATTAGTGTATTTCTTAGGATTCTTCAGGAAATCTACAATTTCCATTACCTCAACTTTTGCTTCATCTAAACCAGCAACATCTTTGAAAGTTGTTTTAACATGACCATCCTTATCAAATAATTGAGCACGACTTTTTCCAATATTAAAAATCTGTCCACCACCAGCTGGTCCACCGGTCATTCTTCTCATAATGAACATCCAAACACCCACTAAAATAATGATTGGTAGCATCCAAGTAAACAAGAAATCACCTAGGTAATTGTTTTGAGTTACGTATTCAACTGCTATTTGTTCATTAGCAGGAAAATCCTTTTGCTTTTCATTGATATCTTTTTCGAAATTAGAGATATCACCTATTTCAAAATAATAGTGAGGACCTACATCTTCTCCTAATAAACTTCGGTTTTTTAAATCCTTGTATTTATCATTTTTAAGCGCATCCTTTTTCAGATAAATTTCTGCGATGTTTTTATTTACAACAACTACTTTCTCTACATCATGAGCCAACAACATTTTGTTGATGAATTCAATTTTTGATGTTTTTAAAGCTACATTTTTAGGTAAAAAAGTAAGTGCAATAAATACAACAGCTATGATTCCATAAATCCAATAAAAATTGAATTTAGGCATTGGTGGAACTTTAGGCTTCTTATTTTTATTTTCGTTTGAATCGTTTTTCGGATCCCCGCTTTGATTTTCTGACATATTCAATGTTATGAGTTGCTAAAATGCTAAAATGTTTCGTGTTTTAAAAAAATTTCTATTAGGCTGTTAGGGTTTTTAACTTCGACCACATCCAACTTTCTTTTACAGGTTTCATCCAATTCTCCACTAAATCCTTTTTGTTTTGAACCAAATTATCAAAGTAAGGGGTATCTTCAGTTACCAATCCAGAGTCTAAAGCTTCTAATAATTGCTGTTTGTTTAACACTAGAATCCCCGAATTGGTTTCTAGCTGAATATTAAGTCTATTAAAAAAGGACAATCCTGTTTTTTGTTCTATTTCTCTTACCAATTGAACCGACTTATCAATACCGCAACCACTTATTTCTGCCGAGGATTCATCAACCATAAAAACCAAAAAATGTGATTTAATTATGGCTGCTGCTGCGTTTAATTGCATTTGATGTGAGGTCCAGCCTTTGGCAAAACCCTCCAATAAATCTTGAATTTCTGCACTTTGTTCCTGACTCAGCTTTTTATTTGAAGCATAAATCCAAACCCTTGAATAATCAGGTAAATTATTAAAAGTATCCATTTTGTTTATAGGGAAAGTGAATACCAAAAATCACGCCATTGACATATTGTCAGAACCTATTTTTAGAAAATTAGTATATTCGTGATGCTAGGATTCAGTCCAAAGATAAAAAATCGTAATCATTTTCTGTTTAAATACTTTAAATAATCACATTCAATCAATATTATATTATGAAAAAATCAGTTCTACTTTCATTTGTTGCATGCTCCATTTTAAGTTTGTTTCAGGCAAATGCTCAAATCCGTGAATTTACATTAGGATATGGGTTCAATCCGCAATCACTGCAGCAGGTTAAAGACATTAATAACTTTGCAGAAACCAAATTTTCAGGAAGTATTGGTCCAAGTACAACTAAAGATTTCACTATTACAGGTCCTTATAGATTAGGGTTTACCCAGTATGATACCAAACACCTGACATTAGGAGCTGATTTTAGCTATGCATCAATTGAAGCCAAAATGACTTATGCTGATGCAACTAAAGAAACAGTAAGGTTTAATTATTATACCTTGATGGCGAATGTCAACTACCAATACACAGACCATTCAAAATTATCTATTTATTCTGGTGTGCATTTTGGGGTGAGTTATGTAAATGCTAAAAATGCTGATACTGGTAAAAAAGGAGAAGACATTATACCAGCATACCATTTAACTGCACTTGGAGTAAGATATGGAGAAAAGCTTGGTGTTTATGCCGATTTCGGATATGGTTTCAACGGAATTGTAAATGCAGGCATCCTCTACAAGCTGTAAAATTTGAAGAAAGCAGGATAAAGATTTTCAAAAATATTTTTGACCTCAATTTATTCCTTATTTTCGAGGGCTGCATCTGAAGCTGTATTTCATGCAACTTCTGGTTCAGCCCTTTTTATTTATGTTAAAAGCAGAAGACATTATCATTATTGGTGCCGGACCGGCAGGATGCGCCACATCTTTGTTTTTGAGCAAAGCTGGAATTCCGCATACCATTATAGAAAAATCAAGTTTTCCCAGAGATAAAATTTGTGGAGATGCCTTGAGTGGAAAAGTAGTATATGTGCTGAAACAACTTAATCCAGAATACTTAGAAAGATTAAGCCAGCAACAGGAGAATTTTCTTCCCAGTTGGGGGGTAAAGTTTGTTGCACCAAATGGGAAATCTATTGATATTCCTTTTAAAAGTGATTTCAGTAAAGAAACACATGCACCTGGATTTATTAGCAAAAGAATGAATTTTGATGCTGAAATTTTTTCTTGGCTAGACACACAATATGCAGATATCAGGCAAGAAACAAGTTTAAATTCAATAGAAAAAACTGATGAAGGATTGATTTTAAATCTGGAGAATAAAGATATAAGCTACCAGATTAAACACCCTTTACTTGTTATTGGAGCTGAAGGAGATCGTTCAGTTGTTGCAAAGAACCTTTCTACTATTCGCAAAGAGAATGATCATTATTGCGCTGGAATCAGAGCTTACTACTCTGGAGTTGAAGGATTACACCAACAGAACTTCATAGAATTACATTTTTTGGAAGAAATGCTTCCAGGATATTTTTGGATTTTTCCATTACCTAATGGAGAAGCCAATATTGGAGCAGGCATGCTGAGTTCCTCAGTAAGTAAAAGGAAGGTGAACCTAAAAGCTGATATGTTACGAGCGATTGAGAACAATCCTAATATTAGGGATCGTTTTAAAAATGCCAAATTAGAGGGGAAAATTCAAGGCTGGGGACTTCCACTTGGTTCTAAAAAAAGAGTTATTTCAGGTGATCATTTTCTATTAACCGGTGATGCCGCGAGCCTAATCGATCCTTTTACAGGAGAAGGTATTGGAAATGCCATGTATAGTGGGATGTTAGCCGCTAGACATATTGAAAACTGCATCAAAGAAAATAGGTTTGATGCTGCGTTCAATGAAGCATATGACCAAGCATTTTACGACAGGCAATGGGATGAACTCAAACTTAGTCATACCATGCAAAAGTTGGTGAAATACCCTTGGTTATTCAACTTTGTCGTGAACAAAGCTCATAAAAACAAAGCTTTAAGAGAAACCATTTCTTGTATGTTTGAAGATTTGGATTTAAGGGCCAAGTTAAGGAATCCATTGTTCTACATTAAACTACTCATCAACGACTAGTTCAATGTTATCGATTTGTATACCTATCTATAATGTACTGGTTTATGATTTGCTAAGCGAATTAAGAAGCCAAATTGATGAGCAGGTACTTGCTTGTGAAATCATAT